>JABJOX010000042.1 GCA_018664115.1 Candidatus Woesearchaeota archaeon | reverse complement strand
GCATCTTCAAGATTTATCAAAAGAGATGAAGATTTAAGCAAGATTCTTGCGATTGGAGATTATGCAGTTGTAACCATTACCAAAGTAACTTCACAGAACTTGATTGATTTAACCATGAAAGAACCTGGATTACACCAAGTTTCAGGTGGAAGATTAGTTAAAATTAATTCTCAAAAAGTTCCAAGAATTATTGGTAAACAAGGCAGCATGATTTCTTTAATTAAAGATAAAACAGGCTGTAACATTACTGTTGGTCAAAATGGAATCGTTTGGATTAAAGGCGATTCTGATAAAGAATTATTGGCAGAGAAAGCAGTAAAAATGATTGAAGCAAGATCACATGAAGAGGGTTTAACCGGTAAAATGGAGAAATTCTTAAGCGGAGGTGCTTCACAATGACTTACACAGAAAGAGTAGACGGAAGAAAATTTGATGAACTTCGTCCAATGGAAGCTAAAGCTGGCGTAATTCCTAATGCAGACGGTTCTGCTTTAGTTAAAGCTGGTAAAACTACTGCTTATGCAGCTGTTTACGGACCAAGAGAATTGTTTCCAAGATTTAAACAAAATCCTAAAACTGGTATTGTTAGATGCCATTATGGAATGATGCCTTTTTCTGGTAGTGGAGAAAGAATCCGGCCAGGAAATAGTAGACGATCACAAGAAATTGCAATGGTAATGGAAAAATCATTAAATGCAATGATTGATTTGAGTGCATTTCCAAATGCAGTAGTTGACATCTATGTTGATTTACCTCAAACTGATGCTGGAACTCGATGTGCAGCAATTTCTGCCGCATCTATCGCTTTAGCAGACGCAGGTATTCCAATGAAAGATATGATTTCTTCTGTAGCTGTGGGAGAAGTTGACGGTACTGTTGTGGCTGATCTTTCTTATGATGAAGAAGCTTACGATGCTATTGTTTCAGATATTCCTGTAGCAATGACTCATAACACTAAAGAAATTACTTTGTTGCAAATGGACGGAGAAATTTCTAAAGAAAATTTAATGAAAGCTTTAGAAATGGCGAAAGTTGGAACAGAGACAGTTTACGAATTACAAATGAAAGCTTTGAAAGAAAAGTTTTCAAGGAGTGATTAAAATGATAAGTAATAAAGAAACAATCTCAGTATTGGCTAAAGAAGGTAAGAGATTAGATGGTCGAGGATTACTTGACTATCGTCAACCTATTCAGCTTGAAACTGGTATCTCTTGGACTGCAGAAGGTTCAGCTAAAGTTCAAATTGGCGAAACTGTAGTTATGGCTGGTGTAAAGTTAAGTCTTGAAAAACCATACAATGATACTCCTGATCAAGGTGGCATTATGATTAATGCTGAACTTTTACCTTTATCAAGTCCAGAATATGAATCTGGTCCACCAGGAATTAAAGCAATTGAATTAGCAAGAGTTACTGACAGAGGAATTCGAGAAGCTAAAGCAATTGATATGAAAAAATTGTGTGTAACTCCTGGAGAGAAAGCTTGGTTTGTAATTATTGATATTGTTACTATTAACGATGCAGGAAATCTTTTTGATGCCGCTAGTTTAGCAGCTTTGACTGCTTTGAAAGCAGCTAAATTTCCTGAAGTTGATCCAGAAACAGGAGCAATCAATTACAAAAAGAAAACTGATCAGGGTTTACCTTTACTTAAAGAACCTTTAGCAGTTACTGTTTACAAGATTAACGGGCAATTACTTGTTGATCCAACAACTCAGGAAGAGCATGCTTATGATGCTCGATTAACTGTAGCTTCTGATGATAATGGTACAATTTCTGCAATGCAGAAAGGTGGAGAAATGCCTTTAACAATTGAAGAAGTTGGTAAGATGGTTGACATTGCTTTGGATAAAGCTAATTTTTTAAGAGCTGAAGTGGAGAAAGTTGTAAAATGAACACTGAAAACTATACTAAGTATGAGAAAGCGAGAATGATTGGTTCTCGTGCCTTACAGCTAAGTATGGGTGCACCTTTTTTAATCAAGTTATCTGAAGCGGAATTGGAAAAGATTAAGTTTAATCCGATTGAGATTGCTATACTTGAGTTTGATGAGGGTGTCTTACCATTAACTGTAAAGCGGCCACTTGCTGGCGCTAAATAAACTTTTTATTTTTTTAATCTTTTTTTAAAATGGAAAATACAATCACAAAAGAAAAATTAGAAAAGTACTTCTCGATTACTAAAGAAGCGTTAGAGATGGCTAAAGATAAGTTCGATCAATCTCGCTTAACTGAAGCGGAAGATTTCTTTGATATGGCTTCTCGATATTATTCAGATGCTGGACACTTTAGGGATAAAGAAGATTGGGTTTTGGCATTTGCCGCTTTGAATTATGCCCATGGTTGGTTAGATGCTGGTGCTAGAATAGGCTTGTTTCAAGTTAAAGATTCAAGGTTGTTTACCGTAGATGATTAAACATCTAGTTTATATAACTACTCAAAAGTAACAATTAAACCGAAACATTTATAAATGACTTTAGTTATTGTTCTTATATTATAAGTAAAGAGGTTCTGGGTTTGTTTAAGAGGAGATAGAAGATAAAGATTATACCGTAAAACTCGGAGGAAAATATTAAAATGATTGTGCAAAAAGATTTTTTAAACAAATTAAAGGACTTCGGTCTAAATTCATATGAAAGTAAATTATGGGTGGCTTTATTGTCAAGAGGCGTTTCTACTGCTGGTGAATTATCTGACATTTCTAATGTTCCACGAAGCAGAGCTTATGACGTTCTAGAAAGTTTAGAGAAAAAAGGTTTCGTTATTGTTAAAGTTGGTAAACCTATTAAATATTTGGCTGTACCCCCTACTGAAGTTGTAGAGAGAGTAAAGAAAAAAGTAATGGAAGAAGCTAATCAGAGAAATAAAGTATTATGTACACTTAAAGAATCTGACGTTTTAGGGGAATTAACTACTTTACATACAGAAGGAATTAAGTTAGTTGATCCAACTGATAAGTCTGGTGCTTTCCGTGGAAGAGATAAAGTTCATGAACATTTGAACACTATGGTTAAGAACGCTCAAAGTTCAATCACTTTAATGATTTCTAAAGAAGGTTTGGAAAGAAAATATGACCTTTTAGCAGCACCTTTAAAGAAAGCAGTTAAGAAGGGCGTAAAAATTAATGTTGCTGTCCCTGCTAACGCTAACAAAACTATTCTTAAAGAATTATCTCAATTTGCAACAGTAAGTAATAATGTTAAAGGTAATGCTCGATTCTGTTTAGTTGATAACGAACAAATGTTACTTTTCTTAACAGATGATAAGAAAGTGCATAAGAGTTACGATTCAGCTGTTTGGGTTGAAGCACCGCAATTTATCAATTACTTCGGTTCTTTGTTTAACAAAGAAATGAAAGAATAGGTTTGATAAAATGTCATTACAAAGAGCTTATATTAATTGTCAGAGATGTTATGAATTAGTTAAACCACACGCTAATCAAACACATAGTGAAGCTGATAAAGAAGCAGTTATTAGAGAGATGGCTGAAGATGATCAACTTTATGAAGCTCGAAATGAAACTATGAAAGCTTTGGAAACAGTTGTTCAACGTATTGATTGCATGTTGCCTCCTAATTCCGAAATTTCTGATCCAGATCTTAGAAGTAATATTCACCATGAGCGTTCACAAGCTTCTTCGTTTTTAGATGCTTGTAAAGGTTGTGATTATAAATCTCCTACTATCGCTGATTTATTGGATATAGCAGAGGTTGATAAAACCCCACCTAATTATAATAAATAAAAGGTAAATAATAAAATGAAACTAAAAAAAACAATTTGTGTATTGGCAGCTGCTTTAAGTATTGGTGCAGCTGGATGTGGAAAAGCTCATTCAGAATATGATTTTGATGGCGAAATCAATGGGGACCAAGTTAAGTTTTCTACTGGTTATAAATTTCTTATTCCTGATAATAATTATCTTAATGTAGTTAGACAAGATGGGGCTTCGGTTCAATATTGTGATGAACGTTTTAGTAATCTAAAATTAGAAAAAGTTTGTATAACTCCTGTTGATGAGAAAAGAAAGTGTTATGAAAATGATGAAGTTGGAGAAGAAGCACTTGCAGAAGCTCAAATTCAATTTGACGATTATTTAACAACCATTCTTGATTACAAACAAAAAGAATCTATGGAACTTATTAATAAAAAAAAACATGAGGAAAAAAAATGAAATTAAAAAAAACAATTTGTGCATTGGCAGCCGCTTTGAGTATTGGTGCAGCTGGATGTAATGGTCCTAAAACGGAAGCAGTTCACTTTCCTGAAAAAGGATGTTCATTTAATACTTATTATTTTACATTTCAAGATGATGAATTAGTGAGTGTAAATGCTCCTTGTGTTGAGAATTTTAACACTCGGACTTGTCTATACACCCCTGGAAATAAGGAGCAGTGTAAAGCTAGTGCTCCTTCTAGAGAAATAAGTTCTGAAGCAATAAACGGGTATCTTCGGATTTATGATGAAGGGAAGAAATAGTAAGTGCAGATTACAAAATAAAATAACTAAAAAAATGAAATTTAAAAAAACTATTTGTGCATTGGCAGCTGTTGTAGGTCTTGGATTATGTAGTGAAAATGTTTATAATAAAATACAACAAGAAAATAATGATCCCAATAAAAAGTACTTATTTGAAGGTACTATTGACAATGAAGATATTTGTTTTTACCGTACTCTTCCAATATATTCTTCAATTAAATATACTCTTATTATTGGTAGTGAAGATGGGAAAACAACTACATATAAAGATGAAGATGGTAATTTAAAAATCGAATCTTTCTGTGTTACAGATGAATTTGGTTATACTGGATGTTATCCGAAAGATGGTATTGGTGAATCTAGTATTGAAGATGCACAGAAAATATTTGATGATAGGTTAGAGAGAATAGTTGATTACAAAAAAAGATTAGCAGAACAAGCACAAAATAAAAAATGAAACTAAAAAAAACAAAAACTATTTGTGCATTGGCAGCTGCTTTAACTGTTGGTGGTTGTGGTATATTTGATAGTCCTGAAATAGAAAAGCCTTTTAAAGAAGATTATCAAATTCAAGGTGCTATGGTTATGAAAGAAAATTGTTCTTCTTTATATCTTGAAGATAAAGATAGAGATGGAAATGTAGATAGTATCTCTAAGAGGGGTCATGCAATATTCGTTGCTGAAAGTTATGGTGGAAAAATGATTGTGGATGAAGAAACTATCATCATGACTCCTGAAATGCAAGAAGCTGCGAATAAAGAATTACGAGCAGATAGAGAATTATCTTATCAAGTTCATCAAGCGTTATATAGTGCTCAGGAAAAAAACAAAACAAAATAATTATAAAACAAAATAATCTAATAAATAATAAAATGAATCTCGATCCAAACGAAAACAAATATGTTGCAAAATTAAAAGATGTGATGGAAGAATATCTTGTTAGTTTTGGTGGTAAAACCCTTTACGAAGATTTTGTTAAAACATTAAAATTAACTGATCCTGAAGAAGAAGTATTGAAAAAACATTTCTTTAATCCTTTTGATTTAGACCCTTCTCAGTTTACTAAAACCGATAAAACACATTTAAAAGAATTAATCTTTAAATATTATCGAAAAGATAAAGGGGAAGATTTAGAAGCAATTGAACAAACTGACAAATCATACCAAACAAATAATCCAAATATTGATTCTAACGAAAGTTTATGTGCAGAAAGATTAAAAAATCTTGTTGATGCTTGTATGGATCAGCCAGGCGATTATGACAATTATTTGAATTTAGTTGATAAATTAAAATTAACAGAAGAAGAAGAAAAAGTGTTAAATGACCATTTCCTTTTTTCTGATGAAGTTGATTATAATTCTCTTGATAATGAAACAGCATTAAAACGAATACTTGAAAGTTATCATGAATTAGAATGTAAAGTTATTGGATCAACAAAATCTTCTGATTTCCCTTTTAAAGGGGAATTAAAACTTTTGAAACAAGTAATGTACACTGAAGCTGAGATTATTCAACTTAGCGATTATTTACAACAAGAATAAACATAATTCTTAATAAAATGAATCTTAATCCAAACGAAAACGAGTATATTGGAAGATTAAAAGATATGATGGAATATTGTTTGGCCGATTCTTGTGTAAACACCATTTATGCTGAGTTTGTTAAAGATTTAAACTTAAATTCTGCTGAGGAAGAGATATTAAGTTTACATTTTTTTAGTCCTTTCGATTTAAATCTTTCTAGTTTAGATAATGATGATCAGAAAAATTTGGAAAACTTACTTTACAAATTTGTTCGTTCAGAATTAAAAAATGACGCGAAAAGAAAGAAAATTATAAGATAAATTAAAATAAGAAACCAAAACAAATTTAAACCCGAACTATTTCTTTTTAATTATGAATAATTATAAACAAGTTATTTTAGTAAGAGCAGATCTTAAGTTACCGAAAGGAAAATTAGCTGCTCAGTGCAGCCATGCTTCTGTTGACGCTGTCTTAAAATCAGATTCTAAATTAGTTAAAGCTTGGCGAGATGAAGGGATGGCAAAGATTGTTGTCAAAGTTAAAGATGAGAAAGAATTGATTAAATATTTTCAGTTAGCAAAAGATAGTGATTTAACCGCTTCTCTAATAACAGATGCCGGTCGAACTGTCATCGCACCCGGAACAAAAACTTGTGTTGGTATCGGCCCAGATGAAGAAGAGAAGGTCAACCATATTACTGGAGAATTAAGTTTATTGTGAATTCTATTATATAGTTTCCATTACCACTTTATATTTAAATGATTATTTTTTCTTTTTACTCATGTTAACTGAATCTGGTTTAACTCTTATTGCTGGGACGATGTTTAGTGGAAAAAGCACCGAACTTCTTAGAAGAATTAAAAGATTAGAGGCTTCTGATTATAACATTCAACTTTTTAAATCAAAAATAGATGATCGTTATGAATCAAATCATATTGTTTCTCATGATGGTTTTAAAGAAGAAGCTACTTATGTTATGTCTGTTGATGAGATGATTGCTAATCTTAAAGAAGATACTAATGTAATTGGTATTGATGAAGTACAATTCTTAGAAAGCGAAGTTGTTCAGTTTTGTGATCAACAAGCTAAAGATAAAATTGTTCTTGCTGCCGGTTTAATCAAAAATTTTCAGGATAACTATTTTCAGTTCAAAGATGAAAAGTTAGATATGTCTGAATTATTAAGAATTGCCGACCATCTTGTTTATTTAAATGCGGTTTGTACTTACAAAGAAAATGGTCACAGGTGTCGTAAAGAAGCAAATCGGGTTCAAAGGTTTGTTGATGGAGAGATTGCTCCTTTTGATGATGGTTCTGTTAAAGTTGGCGGCAAAGAAGCTTACCAACCAAGATGTCGTTCACATTTTGTTCAATATCAAGACGTTTTAAATCGTTTAGAATCTAGATTATAATTCTTCCACCACAACAATCTATATAAACAACTTTCTTTCTTTTTATTTCATGCTTTTACAGCAACTAAAACTTAACAACATTCGTTCTTATATAGATGAAACTATTAATTTTCAAGATGGTTCTACTCTTCTCTCTGGAGATATTGGTTCCGGTAAATCTACAATTCTTTTAGCAATCGAGTTTGCCCTCTTCGGAACCAGCAGGCCAGACTTGCCGGGAGAAGCGCTCTTAAGAAAAGGCGCCACGCAAGCTTCTGTAGAACTAACTTTCAAAATAAATGATAACGAGATTATCATTCAAAGAAACTTGAAGAAAGAACGAGATAATATTAAACAATTAGCAGGTTATATCATCATTAACAATACTAAAAAAGATTTAACTGCCGTAGAATTGAAAGCAGAAATTATTTCTCTCTTAGGTTATCCTGAAGAATTTGTAACTAAAAATAAGAATTATATTTTCCGTTATAGCATTTATACTCCGCAAGAAGAAATGAAATTCATTCTGCAAGACAATCCCGAAACAAGATTAGATGTTCTAAGAAAAATATTCAACATTGATAAGTATAAAAACGTGCGAGAAAACTTACAATTTTATTTGAAACAGATGCGGACAAATATTGCCATTCTTAAAACTAAAACCGAAGATTTTGAATTGGAAAAAGAAAAGTTAACTAACCTTTCTTTAGAAAAAGAAAAATTTGATTCCTCTTTAAACAATCTTCTTCCGGAATTAACTAAACTGAAAAAAGAGGTTGGATCACAAAGAGAAGAGTTAGAATTATTGGAAAAGAAACAACATCAATTTGTTGAACTTAAACAACAATATAAAACAGCAGGAACTTTACTTCAAGAAAAGAATCAACAATTGGAACAATTAAAACAAAAACAAGAACAACTTAACTTAGAGATTGTACAATTATCTTTGCCAGATTCAGATTTAGAACTTATTAATAAAGAAATTAGAAGTTTGGAAGAACAGAAATCTCAAGTATTTACAAAGAAAAGTTCTTTGCAAGAAAGATTAAATCAGTTACAAAGAAACATTAGTCAGAATCAGGAAGAAATCACTCAAGTTAAAGAAGGCCTTGCAAATTTAGATGATAAAGAGAAGTTACTGCAAGAACTAACTAATGAAGTCCAAAATAAAGAAACTTTGAAAAGTAAACATCAGCAGTTAGAAGAACTTTTAGAAAAAACTTCTCAATTAGTAACTAAAAATCAAACTCTTCTTTCTCAAGCTAATGAAATGAAAAGTAAAATTGTTTCTTTGGAAAATTGTCCAACTTGTTTGCAGAACGTTTCTAAACAACATAAACAAACTATTTTTGGTCAAGAAGAAGAGAAGATAAAACAATCTGAAAACCTTCTCTTTGAAATGAATAAAAAGAGATTACAAATTTCTGAACAGAAAGAAACAAACAAACAAAAGATTGAACTTCTAATCGAAAAAGAGAATCAGCTAACAAGAATCAAATTAGAACTTTTACAATTGAGTGAAAAGAAAGAAACCCTTGCTAATAAACAAGAGCAACTTAAATCTTGGGTGCAAGAAAATAATCAAATCATGCAGCAATTACAGGAATTAGGTCAAGATAATCTTTTAGAGGATATTAATGAACGGCTTGTCGCGCAAAGAAAAATATTGGATTTGTTTACCAAGAAAGAATATTTGAAAAAGAGTTTAGATGATTTAAAACAACAAACTAATCATAACCAACAACAGATTGATGAATTAAATAAGAAATCACAAGAGATTGAAATTACTTTAACTGATAGAATTGACCTAACTGAAACGATTAAAGAGAAGAAACATCTTTTCTCACAATTCTTAGAAGAAGAAAAGAAATTGTCCATCAAACAAGCAGAATTGCAAGCTAACTTGAATAATGTCTTAAAACTAGAAAAAGAATTACAAGAAAAAATAAACAAACTTACAGAACAAAAAAATCAGTTGACAAGATTGAAAGAACTTTATCATTGGCTGGAAAAACATTTCTTACAATTAACTTATACTATCGAAAAACAAGTGATGGTTAATATTCATCATTTGTTTAATCAACTATTTCAAGAATGGTTCTCGATGCTGATTGATGATGAAAATATTTATTCGAGATTGGATGATTCTTTTACACCAGTAATTGAACAGAACGGTTATGAAGTTTCTTTCACAAACCTTTCTGGCGGTGAGAAAACTTCCGCTGCTTTGGCTTATCGTTTATCTTTAAACAAAGTTATTAACGATGTTATTCAGCAGATTAAAACTAAAGATCTGCTAATTTTAGATGAACCAACGGACGGTTTTTCTTCTGAACAGCTGGATAAAGTGAGAGACGTTTTGGAAAAACTTAATCTGAGACAGACGATCATTGTTTCTCATGAAACTAAGATTGAAAGTTTTGTGGAGAATGTGGTTAGGATTAATAAGAGCGGACATGAAAGTAGGGTTATTTGAATATATTTTGGAATATAGAAACCTTTTAAAATAACCAGTTTAATCCATTAATTATGACTAATTTTTCCAATTATATTTTTCTTCAAAAGGTGATCCTCTTTGTCATTTGATGCTCATTTGATGCGGGAATATCTAGATTCTTTGGGTGATGATGAAGTTAGAGCAAATCTATTTCCGCATGAAGTTAAACCTGAAGAAGACCTTTTATTTCAGGAATTAGCAAATAGAGATTTCAATTCTACGGTTACCGATTTAGAACTAGATATTATGAATCCAGTAGTGAAGATTCTGTTAGTACAAACTTCTGTAGGTCATGCTCAGAATGGTCATGGGGAGTTCTTCAAGCATGCGATGGAAAATGGAGTTCCTGCATATGTTTATCCCCATTCAACAATTCCTGATATTATTAAAGCCGCTGGTTTGAATGTTCAAAAAACTAAAACTGCTCGAAGAAGATTGATTGATAATGTTTTCAAATGGGTTGATTCTACTCTTGAAGATTGTTTTAACAAGAATAATGATGAAAAATTATTAGTTTTTGATGGGGAACCTTTATTTGGAGTTAATTTTTTAGGGGATATACCTGTTTCTCCAAGATATGCACTTAAAGGAATGGTTCATGCCGCTTATATGGACAATTTTCAAGCAAGAACCGATACCTTAGAACATTTTGAAGGAAAAGCAATCAGTGGAGAAGAACTGAAAATTGGTGGTGGTGAGTCATACTTGGTTGATCCTAACTTACTTTTTATGGCAGGACTAGATTATGAATTCTTGGCAAAGTTTGCTCATGATGAAGGGTCTATTACTTATTTGCGTGATTTAGGCGTGATTGTACCCGAGGGTTCGCCAAACGCTGAAACTGCATTTGTTCGCCGTCGTGAAGGGCCAGGCACTTCTGATGATTTAGCTTTTATTGCTATTGGTTCACTTTATGGCAGAAATAATGTTAAAAAAGGAGTTTCTGCTTTATTGGGGGCATTTGTTGTTGATGCAGCTGACACTTATGATAAGTGCGTAACTTATCCTGCAGAGAAAGGTTTAGATGAAAAAGTAGGAGAACACATTCAGGAAAAATGGCAAGAACATTATGGACGCCCATTAGTTTCACAACAAGAGATTAGAACTGTAATTTATTTATCTGCAAAAAATAATAGTCCTAAAATAAATGTTAGTTCATCACACCGAAGATTTGTCCAGGTAAAAGAAGGTAAAGGAGATAAGATAAGACCAACGGTATTGTCACACATTGCTTACTTAGAAAAAGGACCAATTGGTAATTATAAAATTGGGTTTAATCAAGTTCCTAGTAAGAAATTTTATTCAGTTACAGATAAACGATTAGAACATTTAAAAGACGTTTTTCGTGGGGCTAAATAATTCTACTTAACAACACCTTCTAAAGCTTTAATCCCCACTTCAATCTGTTGATCAGAAGGTTCTTTAGTGGTAATTTTTTGCAACCATAATCCTGGAGCAACTAAGATTTTTACAATCATATTATTTCTATACTTTCCTTCTAGCTTAATTAATTCGTAACCAATTCCAGCAATTACTGGTAATAATAAAATTCTACCTACAAATTTCATCCATAAAGGTCCGTTAATTAATGTAAACATGATGATGGAAAGAATTAAAATTACAAATAAGAATGATGTTCCGCATCGAGGATGGAACCGAGAATATTTTTTAACATTGTAAACATTTAAATCTTCTTTTGCTTCATGACAAGCAATACATTTGTGTTCTGCGCCATGATACTGAAATAATATTTGTACATCTTTCATAAAAGAGATTAATGTTAAGTATCCTAAGAATAATATTACTCTTAAAGCTCCATCTAAAACGTCAAACCAAATTCCTTCTGAATGAATCCAATTAGCAGCAAAAAATGGTAAAACTACAAAGATTAAAATTGCAAAAAGCAGAGAAACACTAATTGTTCCAATAATTTCTTTTTTAGATAATTTTTCTTCTACTTCTAATTGTTGGTTGCTACTCCAGATTAAAGCTTTAATGCCATCATAAAGAGTGTATCCTAATCCAACAACTCCTCTGATAAATGGTTTTTGAAAGAATTTTGGATATTTACTACTTTTTTCTTTTTTAATTTTGATTTTTCCTTCTTTTGTTCTTACGGCTACAGCGAACTTGTTTTTGTTACGCATCATTACGCCTTCAATTACTGCTTGACCACCAACTTCCATAAAATAATAAGAATGGTTAGATTATATAAATTTATGGGAGATGTTCTTTTCAACTAGAAAAACTTCCCTAACCCCACTTGAGAACTATCTCGATAAATATCTTCTTCTTTAATCCCTAACACTAAAAAAATACTATTTACAGCTGGGATAATCTGGTTAAATAAATAATAGTCTGAATCGTACTCTCCTGGTTTGATCTCTTCCAGAAGTTTTGCTTTTTCACGGATTAATCCACTTCCTTTACTAATAACATACTCAACAACCATTCCAGGAGACACTTCAACCCCTTTCTCCAACAAACGTAAAGCAACTGCTACATGCGGTCCAATAGAACTGTAACTGCGTAAATCTTTAGTTATTTGAGTTTTAATTATTAGTTTGTTTAATTCAATCTCACCATCTTTAAGTTTTTTAACAATCTCTTTTACGTGAGCCAAAGCCTCTTCAGTATGACCTTCTAATACTAATTGTAAAACTTCTTCTTGTACTTCTTTAGCTAATGGTGACCAATTTCTCCGTACAGTTTCAAAACCAGTAATTTTCATCTCGCCATCTTCAGCTAACAATGCATATTTCTTCTTTGCGCCACCTTCTTTTCCTTTCAACGCTACAAAGATTCCTTTCGGGTAATGACCTTCAAATTCTAATTCCATATGGCCCGGCAAATCAAAGTTAACTTCGTTCATAAATCTCATCGCTTCATCTTTAACTTTATCTCCTAACAATAAGAAACAAGAATCTGTATCCGCATAAATCACTTGGAAACCACTCTCCTCAGCCTTTTTAATTGTTCTTTGAATATAATCTCTGGCAAAAGCGGTTGTTGCTCGAGCGCATTCTATACTGTACCAGCGAGCTCCGAAGAATCCCATGTACCCATAAAAAGAGTTGGCTAGTGTTTTCAATGTATAAGATCTGGCATCTAAAATATTAGTTTCTTCGCCTTTATCTTTAGTTTCTTTAATCAACCTTTTCAAATCAATTCTTCTGAGAATAATTCTCTCCAAAACTTTTGAGAGGAACGATTTCTTCCTTGAACAGAACCAATAATGATTATCTCCTGGGACAATATCTTTCTTCTCTTCATCACAACATTGACAACATAATCCTTCTGGGCCAATATTATGGGCAGTAATAATTGTTGGATATAATGAACGGAAATCAAATACTATTATGTCTTCATACAGGCCGGGAGTTGGTTCGTAAACAAAAGCGCCCTGAAAAGTTTCTTCCATTCGTTGTTCAATTTCATTTCTTCCTGGTCTGTTTGGAGCGAGAACATTATACTCTATGGTTCGTTTCATGATATAACTTTCAACCAATTTACTAAACTTCATTCTGATTACATCAAATAGAGGTAAGTTAACAATTTTAGAAAATTCAATCATGTCATACATTAATTTCTGGCACAATTTTAATGTTAAATGGGCATCCTGAAGATTATACTCACAAAAATCTTCTAATTCTTCTGAATTGTTGTCCCAAGCTTGAGCTAGTTCAGAAATTTTAATATCATGTTTTCTATTTCCTAACAATTCTTTGGAAACTGCATCTAATGAATAACTTTCCGTGTTAAGATTTTTACCGAAAATGTTACGGATAAATTTGAAAACGTCTAAATGTAATATCCCAGTAATTTTTGTTTTCCCTTCTCTGAAATCTGTTTTCTTCCCTGCATCAAGTTCAGAATAATCTAATCCTAAATCCATTTTTAATTTATATTTATCTGCTCGAGTTTTAATGTAAGGGAAATCAAATCCATCTGAAAAGTAGCCAGTAATAATGTCTGGTTGGTAATCTAGAATAACTTGTCTACATCTTCTTAATAATTCAATTTCGTCAGTAACCGTTTCTAAATAATCTAGTCTAGTCTTGAACCTTTTCCAGGTGAGAACTTTTTTGAACTCTTGACCAGTTTCATCAGTTCCATAAAAAGCAATCATTAAAATGGGATTTTTTTCTGGATTGATGGCAGACTTTTCCGGTGAATAAGTTTCAATATCTATGGCCAGGGTTTTTAATTGTTTAATTGCTTCTTTACTGAATTGTTTAACTTCTTCAGCTAGAAAGATTGCCACTCTCGTATTCTTTTCTTCAATGAACTCTCCTTTTGCTTCTACTAAAGTCATCGGAGTTATTTTTTTATCTCTTAAATAACGATGAATAAACGGAATATCTTTTTCGTAACATTCTATTCCCCAAGAAGTAAGTTCTTTGCTGATTAGTTGGATAGCTTTTGGAAAGTTAGTATAAATCTTCCAGAAACTTTTTGTTTTTCCTAGCAGATCTTTTTCTACTGATTCCCAAGAGACTACTTTTGCTTTTCCATTATTAGTTTCTATCTCTAATGCTTTTAACCTTTTTTCTAATTGTTGTTTATGAATTTCATCTACTTGTGCATAAAAGTAAGGTTGATATTCTTGTATAACACAAATTTTTGTATTGTCCTCTAGTTTACCATACATATAGATGAACGGTTTATCTTTTCTAATTTTGTGTACAAATTCGATAGGGAAAAAACGTATTTCCATGCTTATTCCTGGGGGGAAGTGAATTTATAAAAGTTGTGAAGATTTTGTTGTTTTTTAGAAAAAATTTATATAATTCATCTTCTTACCTAAGAAGGTGGGTGGCAAAAAGAAAAAGAGGATTGATACTAGGAACGATAAACGTCTAGATGTATTTCTCTCTAATTTAGAGATTGAAAAAGAAAAGAAAGAACAGATTATTAATTATGTTGAAGAATTAACGCAGAATGTTCTCATTAAAAAGAATGAACTTAAATTGAGATTGAATAAGGGAGAATAATTTTTTAAGGAATCTTTTTCAACGACTTTAATAAATAATTGTTTTTATCATCTTCTTTGCTATTTTTTTTATCCTTTCCTGTTTCATCTTTTCCTTTTGTTTTTTCCGCTTCTGCAGAAGAATCAAGTTCTTTCATCCCTTGTTCTAAAGTCATGAAAACTGTTGCCATTTCATCTTCTGCCAATTGTTTCGCATCCCACTGCAAACCTAACCCATCATTCTCTACTCTGGGAACAACTTCAATTGCGAAATGGGGTACTTTCTGTCCTGCTCCTAAACCATTTTGAATAATGATATTAGTACCTTGTGAACCTAAACTTTCAAATACGGCGATTCCTATCTTATTAGCAATTAAAGAACATTTTTCTAAAATCTCTTCCGGGACAACTTCTAAAATCGTAAAATGTTCTTTTGGGAAAACAGTTATTTGTCCGGGCGTCATCGCTAAATCTTTTATAGCAACAACTACTTCATCATCCTCGTAAAGTATATCGGCTTTACTTTTTCTTTCTACAATATCGCAATGTTCGCATTTCACTTGAATAAGTTAGCTATGTCATCTAGACTAGCATTCCCTCCATCATCATCATCATCGTCATCTTTATCATCACTTTCTTTTTCAGGTTTTTCTTCTTCCACTTTTTCTTTATTTTCCCTTTTCCCCTTTTTCTTAACAGCTTTCTTCTTCACTTTTTTAGCGGGCTTTTTAGTTTCCTTTATTTCTTCAGGTTCTTCTAATTCTTCCACTTCTTTTACTTCCTCATCAGAACTTTCAACCTGTAACACTTCTTTCTTAACGCCCATCAATTCATTAAACTTATTTTCAATCAACGATTTTACTTTTGTTCTCATTTCTTGATCAGTTAATTTTTCTTCAACTTCTAATATTCCGTCATCTTCTTTTCTAGGAATAATATGGATCATAAAATGTTGTGCTTTTTGACCGGCAACTAAACCATTAGCAATAAAGATATTTGTTCCAGAAACTTTTATTGCTTTCAATAACAATTTAGACATTTTTTTAGCGACAATAAACATTTCTCCAACTTCTTTTTCAGGAATTTGGGGCATAATCGCATAATGTTCTTTAGGTAAAAGAAGAATGTGACCCTTTGCAGCGGGATTAATATCAAGAATAGCCAAAACTTTATCATCTTCATATATCTTCTTAGCGGGAATCTTACCAGAAATGATTTGACAGAAGATACATTGTTGTTTCTGAAACTCCATTAACTCTTCTGGAGACATATTTTTTAACTTCTCTTCCATCTCTTTTTGCTGTTCTGGAGTTAATTGTTGAGGGTCCATAAATAAGTACATATATAGAGAAGTTTATAAAATTAACTTATATAATAAAAAAAGAAAAAAACTAAGCAGCTAACTGCTTTAATTTTTCAACAAAACCTTTCTCAATTTTTTCTAAAATTGCTGCAGTACCACCAATCCATTTAATCAACTCTTCAATTTCACCTTCAGCGGTCTCTAATAAAATGACCAATTCATCTTTTAATTTCTTAACTATTGCCGGATCAGTATCCTTTTTATCTTCAAAGTGTTCAATAGTTAATTCTTCTTTCCTAATTTTTTTCAATTCTCCAGAAAGTTTACTTGTAAATCGAGAAGCTAACTTAACTAGTTTTCCTCTAGCAACATCCAACTCTGTTACTAATTTTTGATCAATTTTTTTCCAGTTTTCAGGAAGAATTTTTTCAATTTCTTTTAAAGCTTTAAGAATTTCTTTTTCCTCTCTTTCTGCTTTATATTCGCACCGGCCCATGTACCGTAAAGCTTGAAACGCTTTTCTTAAATCTTTAACCGCTTCTTCTGCGCCTTCTTTCTCTACTTTATCTAAAATCTCTTTTAAATTGTTAGCATAATTAAACTCTGCAGCTGTCCACTTAATCGCAGCTAATGTTTTTTCTTCCAACTCTTGTAATTCTTCAACCATAAATATACACCTCGTTTAATTTAAGTTAATCATTTTATTATTTAAACATTTCCATTCATTAATACTCCACTCCCCTCCGTGCCATTGTCCCTTTATCAAAATAATGTTTGTGTGGTTTCATTTCTGTAACCAAATCAGCAATTTTAATAATCTCTTCCGAAGCATCTCTACCTGTCAAGACTAACTCTAATGCTTTAGGTTTCCTTCTGATTAAATTTAAAAATTCATTTTTCTCTAATAATCCTAAAGCTAAGGCAACATTAACTTCATCTAAGATAACTAAATCATAAAATCCAGACAAAATCACTTCTTCAGTTTTCTTGAACGCTTCTTTAATGTAATCTTTTTGAATGTCATCATTTAAGAAACAGTATCTACAGGTGCCACAATTAATATCATCTCGAACAAAGTCAAAGATTGTTTTATCTCTACTTCCTTTAGGACTAAATCCATCAATTTTCAATTGTTTCTGTTGTTTAATGCAAGGTCTACCAAACTGAACAATTTCAATGTTAGGCAAATAATTCTTTGCTGAAATAAATTCACCAGTATAGGCGCCACCTTTCATAAATTGAATGATAAACACTTTATTACCTTGCCCAATCGACCTTAAAGCCAAACCTAAAGCTGCTGTAGTTTTACCTTTTCCATCTCCAGTATAAACATGGATGTGTCCTCTTTTACTGGGTTTGTCTTTTTTTTCTAACATCATCTCATCTAATTTTTATCACATTTCACAACTACCTTTGAAACCGCACTGACTTGAACATTCAGTACAACCACCAATTTTAACCATGATCCCTTCCTTACAAGCGGGACAACGATTACCTGCACTTGACCCTACTTCTATTTCATCTTCTTTATTTATTTTTATCTCTTTATTTTTATTTAATTCAGTTTCAATTTCTGTTTCATCTTTTCCCTCGGCACTTAAAACATTTTTCTTTTCAGTATCTGCTGAGGTGGAAAGTATTTGTTCTGCTCTAGACTGATCAACATAAACTGTCAACCCTTTACATCCCAAATCATAACCCAATTCATAAACTTTCTTTGTTTCCTCAACCGTAAAGTTACTAGGAACGTTTACAGTTTTGCTAATGGAAGAATCTGTCCATCTTTGAATTGCTGATTGAACTTTAACATGTTCTTCCGGAGTAAGTTCCATCGCACTAACAAAATAGTTTGGTAACGATCCGTCTTCCAACTTAGATTCTTCGGCAATTGGAATCAAGATTTTATGGAACCCTAACCGAGACTGCTGATAATATTCATAAGCATAGTATGGCTCAATTCCTGTTGATGTTCCCAACATACTGCCTACCGTTCCAGTTGGTGCTTGTGTGGTTAAAGTAACGTTACGCATTCCATTTTTGTAAATATCATCCTGAACTTCTTTTGATAAAAGTTTGACAAATTCTGATTGCATGAACTTTTCCCTATCATATTTTGGGAAAGAACCTTTCTCTCTTGCCAATTCCGCTGAGGCCAAATACATCTCTTCAGTTATTGTTCGATACAGTTTGTCAATAAACTTAATACTATCCTCAGTACCATACCTAGTTCTTAGTTTAAGTAATAATTCTGCTAATCCTAAAGTTCCTCCACCAACTCTTCGTTCATTCTTTTGGTTCTCTTCATTTTCTTTGAAATGATACGGGGTTAAATCAATAATGTTATCCAAGAATCTTACTAATATTCTGGCAGAATTTTTTAACTTTTCCCAGTCCATTTCATAGACTTTGCCAAGAGGATCTGTCCCCACTTGTTTAGCAAAAGATGCTAAATACAAATGTCCTAAATTACAAACTCCCCAGGCGGGTAAACCTTGTTCTGCACAAGGGTTAGTACAAACAATCGGGTTAAAGTACCAGGAATTACTCATCTTATTGTAACGTTCCATGAACACTACGCCCGGTTCAGCACTATAATGAGCAGAACTAATAATTAAATCCCACAACTCTTTGGCTTTAATACTTTTGTACACTTTTGTTGGGTAACCTTTACTTTTCCAAAGTTTTAAGTCACCAGTCCACTCTTTTTCATAAGCTTCTTTACACTCTTCATTTCCGTAATCTGGATATTCTAAATTCCAGACCCCATCAGCTTTCATTTTTTCCATGAACGCATCAGAAATCTTTACGGAAATGTTAGCATTCTCAATCATTCCTTTAGTTTTTTTTGAACCAATAAATTCTAGAATGTCTGGGTGCCAATCGTCAAGCATTAACATTAAAGCTCCTCTTCTGGAACCCCCTTGTTCAATTAAGCCTGTAGCATAAGAATAAATTCCTCCCCAAGAAACTGCGCCAGAAGATTTCCCATGTACTCCTTTAACATAAGCATACCTCGGTCGTAATGTTGAAAGAGAAATTCCTGCTCCACCACCACGAGACATAATTTCAATCATCGTTTTTAATGTGTCAATAATTCCTCCTCTTGAATCTGTTGGTGAAGGAACAACATAACAATTGTACAACGTTAAGTTGGAAATGTAATTCCCTTGATCATCGATGTTGGCTCCGGCCATGATTCTTCCTGCCGGTTGAATTCTTTTGTTTTTTAGTTCTTCTAAGAATTTGTTGCTCCATTCCTGTTGTTTTTCGGGATTATTTTCTATGAATGCTGCCGCGTTTGCTACCCTCTTATTACTATCTAAAACAGATTCTTGTGGCCGATCAACTTTTTGCAGAGATTGTGAGAAGTTTTTCTCTAAATCAATTAAATAAAATTTTGCTGAATCTCCTTCTACGGAAACTACTATTCCTAATTCTTTTTTTGGATATTTTGCATCTTCTTTGGTAATCACAATTACTAAATCGCCAACATTAATTTTATCTGAGGAAGATTTCAATGAATATCTGTCTAAGAAAATTAATTTTCCTAAATTGCTTAAATTAGCAGAATTGTTTAAAACGTGGATTGCTTGCGCACTAAGATAAATATCTTTTTTCATTAAGTCGTCAACAACTTTACAATTGTTGACTTCTGAACCTTCTCTTACTAACGATCTTCTGTAACGATAAATAATATATTCTTTAACTAAATTGACATCTCCCTCTTCAATTAAAACTTTTTCAATCACATCTTGAACTTGTTCTAAATTTGGAACTTCAATTTCCATCAATTCTAAATATTCCATTACTTTTTCAGCTAGTTCATTGGCAAACTCTAAATTTGGTTCACCAATAGATTGTGATGCTTTAAAGATAGCATTAGCAATTCTAGTTTGATCAAAGTCAATTATTATTCCATCACGTTTTTTTATTTGTCTAATCATTTTCTTTTCCCCCTTCAATCATCGTTTAATGATCGTATTCAATTCTTTTTTCATCAATTCTGGATCTTCAATTTCTTTGTGGACAGATGCAAATCGTAAATAAGCCATTTTGTTAGTTTTTTTTAGTTCGTTAAGAACAATGTTTCCAATTTCTGCACTTTTGATGGTATTAGTTTTTTTGTTAAGAATTTTCAGTTCAATTTTTCTTGTTAAATTAGATATGACTTCTGCTTCAATTTTTCCACAAGCTCTTTTAATACTTTTTTTAACTTTAGTAATATCGAATTCTTGTTCATGTCCTTTTCTCTTCAGAACTTTTAAATGAATCTTTGCCGTTTCATAGGTGGTAAATCTATTAGAACAGTTCAAACATTCCCGTCTTCTTCGAATGGAATCGTTGAGCAATCTAGATTCAAGAACTTTCGTATCTACTTTTGAACAAAACGGACAATACATTCATTTCACCTTTTTTTTAAATTTTTAAGTGACAAAACACTACATCTGTGGTCGCCCATATTATTTATCCCCTCTCCCTAGTGTTTGACAATTTTAAGAAAAATATCTCGTTTAAATACTTTTTAGTGCTTTGGTATATATGCTAGAAGATATAATAAAGAAAAAATAAAATAAATATTAAAGATTTTCTAAAGCAGACTCAATTTCATGTCTCTTGTAATTACCAAACCATTGATTTTTATCCTGTTCAATTTTTGGATGAACTTTAGTTTCAAATTGTTTTAATTTATCTCCCATAGTACCAAGAAGATACCCTCTTCTAACTGGATCTAATTCAGGAGTGTTTGATTCAATATAATCTTGTGCAAATAAAGATATTACTTTCATGTTTGCTTTTTCTCCATCTAAAGTCTGTCGAACATGCTCAACTGTGTTTTTAATTAATGTTTGATATCCATTAACATCTTCACTAGCTTGTTCTGATAATTGGGTGCTTTTTAACATATAATACTCTGTTTTAATCCCTGTTAATTTTTCTGAACTAAGTTTTTCGATTAGGTTTGTTCCAATTTCTCCAACGGCTCTAGCATTATCAACATTGTATTCTCCCACCAATATTCCTTGTTCTGATAATTGTGCAAAAACAAAATGACCATATTCTTTATTTTCAATCTCAGATTGACTCAACCTTTCGGTAATATTACCTAAAACTTTTCTCATTTTACATTCAAGAGTTAATTCAGACATTTTTATTTACCTCATTATTGGTTATTTTGGTTTAGGGATAATTTTCTATTATTTAAATAAACTGCAACTAAAAGATATAAATAGAGATTTTGCAATAAAGTTTTTAAAGCCAAACAATTTACTTCCTAACATGATTTGGCTATTAATCCTGAAAAGTTTGTATTTCTTTCTTCCAGCTTACATTGCTAATATGGCCCCAATATTATTAAAATGGATTCCCTTCTTAGAAAAACCAGTTCATAAAAAGAAGTTTGGCGATCATAAAACTTGGCGAGGGTTAATTGTTGCTTCTTTAACAGGGATTTTAGTTTTTTGGTTACAGATATATCTATTTCAATTTAGTTTCTTTCAAAATATGTCTTTAATAGACTATTCTGGATTTACTGTCTTGCTAGGATTCCTACTTGGCTTTGGAGCAATCATCGGTGATTTAATTAAAAGTTATTACAAAAGAAAAAATAAAATCGCTCCTGGAAAATCTTGGATTCCATACGATCAAGTAGATTTTGTTATTGGTGGAATTATCTTTTCATTTTTCATTTACGTACCAACTGTAAGTGTGGTGGTAATTCTTTTACTGATTAGCCCGCTACTTCACATTCTAACCAATATCATGGGCTATCTCTTGAAAATCAATAAGAACTGGTTGTAATTTCAACTAAATATTCTCTTAACAAACCATTGTAATTGTAACGCTAAAGAATAAACTATAAACACTCCTGCAATTAAATAACCTATCACCAGCAGAGGTTCATGTAAAACGTAAATAGTTGCCCCAATCATTGTTCCTGTACGAATAAATATAATTGGTGATTCTAATTTTGAAACAAAATATATTGAATGGGTTAAAACATACAGCCCAAAAATAATGAAGAAATAATAATCTTGTAAATATAAAGTTATTTTCAATAAAACTAAAAAAGTGATAGTTCTATCTGTAAGTAAATCAAAATATTTGCCAAATTTTGTTTCCTTTGAAGCTTTAGCGATTAAACCATCTAATCCGTCAGCAATAATGTGTGCAGTTGCCAGTATCACAAATAGTAAATGGTTAGTGAAAAGAAAGTAAACTGCAACTAATCCAATTAATAACGAAAAAGTGGTCATCATGTTAGCAGAGATTCCTAACTTCAAAAAAAACTTGCCAATATTGTTTTGCTTTCTCGCTTTAAATCCTCTCGTTTTCTCTACAATCTTTTGGGAAAAACTTTTCATCAGAAAGATATATATAATAGAGACTATATAAAAACTTTCCGATGCAGAGAGTATTTATTGAGACTAAGTACACTGGTAATTTGACTTTACCAAAGAAATTATTAGATCAATTGCCAGAGAAAATAGCTCTCGCTTTGCCGGTACAATTTCTTGATTTTTTAGATGAGATTAAGAAACAATTAGAATCTGCTGGAAAAAAAGTTCTTTTGTTCAAAAGTAAACATGGCAAATATCCGGGACAAGTGTTAGGTTGTGCCATAGAAAAGTTTGTTGGTGACTATATTGCTTTCCTTTACATTGGCGATGGTAAATTTCATCCTACTGCTTTACTTTATGAGAATGAGAAAGAAGTATATTGTTATAATCCGTTTAATGATCAAATTGAAGTGTTAAACCAAAATTATGTTGAGAAAGTTCAAAAGAGAAAGAAAGGCCAGTTAGCCAAATTTTTATCTTCTGATAACATTGGGATTCTTGTTACTAGTAAATCTGGTCAGAACAGAAGCAAGCAAGCTGAAGAGTTAAGAAAAAAGTTAGAAAAAGATAACAAGAAAGCATTTGTTTTCATGGCTGACGAGATTAATTTTAATTCTTTAGAGAATTTTAACTTTATTGACGTTTGGATTAATACTGCTTGTCCGAGGATAGTCGACGATTTTAAATGTTTGAACATTCAGGATTTGGCAGAGATAAATTTCTAATGTCTCATTATTCAGATTTCTCTCGTCGGGTATTCGACGGGTAAAACGCGAAAGATTTAAATACCCCAAAGTTTTCTCTTGAGTTAGAAAAACATAGTTTTTCATAAAATAAAAAATAAGAGGGTGAATTGAAAATGGCAGAAGTAGTAGCAAAATGTGGTGTTAAGAAGAAATCTGGCTTTCTATATTTTATCGACAAGAACGGAAACGTAGCTTGTGCTGAAATGAGTAGAGCTGGTCGAAAGAAAGGTAGAGCTAAGAAATCAGTTGTAGCTAAAACCAAAGTTAAGAAAGAATCTGGTTATCTATACTTTGTAGATAAGAAAGGTAATGTAGCTAGAGCAAAAATGGCTCGTGGCAGAAAGAAAGGTAAGAAATCTGCTAAAAAGAAAGTAGCTAAGAAGAAGAAAGTAGTTAAGAAAAAAGCAGCTAAGAAGAAGGTAGCAAAAAAGAAAGCTACAAAGAAGAAAGTAGTTAAGAAAAAAGCTCCTAAGAAAGCTCCTAAAAGAGTAAAAGCTGGTAAGAAAGCAGCCGCTACTAAGAAAAGGAAAACTGCAGTTCGAAGGAAAGCTGGTAAGAAAGCAGCCGCAACAGTAAAAAAGAAAACTGCTGTGCGAAGGAAAGCTGGCAAGAAAGCAGCCGCTACTAAGAAGAAGAAAACAGCAGTTCGAAGAAAAGCTGGTAAAAAAGCAGCAGCAACTCGAAAGAGAAAGTAAATTCTTTT
>JABJOX010000011.1 GCA_018664115.1 Candidatus Woesearchaeota archaeon | reverse complement strand
TATAAGAACGATTTAAAACAATTAAGAGAAATGAAAGTGTGGTTAAAATGAAGATAACAATCTGTGGAAGTTTAAAATTTGTGAAAGAAATGAAAGAAATAGAACTAAAATTAAAAGAATTAGGATATGATGTTCTAATGCCAAAATCAGCAATTGAAAGTAAAGATAACTCTTATTGGGAAGATTTAATGAACAACAACCCTCAAGAATGTTCTTGGATAAGGGGTGAAAGAATCAAATTACATTTTGAAAAAATCAACTCTTCAGACGCAGTTTTGATTTTAAATTATACCAAGAATGAAAAAGAAAATTATATTGGAGCAAATACATTTTTAGAGATGGGTTATGCTTTTGGTGCAGAAAAGAAAATATTTTTATTAAACCCATTACCAAAAGATCACCATCATGATGAACTCACTGCTATGAACCCAATTTGCTTAAATAAAAACTTAAATTTAATTGGAGAAAAAAACTAAAATGGTAAATGCAAAAGAAATAACTGAATTTTTGAACGAAGAATTGAAGATTTATGACATTGAAGATTCTTCTTGTAACGGATTACAAGTAGAAAACACTGACGAAATAAAAAAAATTGGTTTTGCCGTTGATGCCTGCCTAGAATCTTTTGAAAAAGCAGCCCAAGCTGGATGCCAAATGTTAATCGTCCACCATGGAATGATTTGGGATGGCATCAAATATATCAAAGGCGATACTTATAATAAAGTTAAGTTTTTAATAGAAAATAACTTAGCTCTTTATGCGTCACATTTACCTTTAGACCGACATGAAACTTATGGTAATAATGGCGTTCTCGCAATATTATTAGGATTAAATAACATTAAACCGTTTGGATATCATAATGGAAAAACACTTGGCTTTATTGGAGAAACCGATACTACTTTAGATAAAATCAAACAAATCATTAAAGAAAATGGAATGCAAAACTCAAGTTTAGATTTTGGTAAACAAGAAATTAAAAAAGTTGCCATTGTCTCTGGTGGTGGATCAAAAGAATCTTATCAAGCCATTGCCGCTGGTGCTGATTTATATCTTACTGGAGAATCAGCACATTATCAACATCATCTAGCCAAAGAAAACAAAATAAATATTATCTTTGGTGGCCATTATGAAACAGAAGTATTTGGAGTTAAAGCTCTAATGCCATTACTAAAAAAGAAATTTAATGTAGAAACAGAATTTATTGATGTTCCAACTTTAATTTAAAAAATATAATAAAAAAAATGCCAACTATAAATGTAAGCAAGAAAGAATTTGAACAACTTGTCGGAAAAGAACTTCCTCTAGATCAACTTAAAGATCGGATCAGTATGTTAGGAACGGATCTAGAAAAAGTTGAAGATGATGAGATTGAAGTAGAAATCTTTCCTAATCGGCCAGATATGTTATCTGTACAGGGGTTTGCTCGAGCTTTCAGTTCATTCATCAATGTAAAAACTGGATTAAGACATTATGATGTAAAAAGTAGCGGAGAAAAAATCATTATAGATAATTCTGTAAAAAATGTCAGACCATTTACCGCTTGTGCTATTGTTAAAAATTTACAATTCAATGACGAAAAAATAAAAGAAGTAATTCAAATTCAAGAAAAGTTGCATATTACTTATGGGCGAAATAGAAAGAAAGCTGCCATTGGAGTTTACCCAATGGAAAAAATTTCTTTTCCAATAAACTATAAAGCAGATGAACCAAATAAAATAAAATTCAAACCATTAGAATTAGAACAAGAATTAACTGCTTTACAAATACTTTCTAAACATAAAGCTGGCAGAGAATTTGGTCATCTCTTAGAAGGATCAGATAAATTCCCTTATTTTATTGATGCCAATAATGAAATTCTTAGTATGCCCCCAATTATTAATTCAAATTTAACAGGAAGAATTAGTGAAGAAACAAAAGAAGTCTTTATTGAATGTTCCGGATTTGATTATAATGTGTTATCAAAATGTTTAAACATCATTGTTACTGCTCTAGCTGATATGGGTGGAGAGATTTATTCTTTAGAATTAGATTATGAAGAAGATAAAAAATCCAGCCCCGACTTAACTCCAGAAAAAATGAAATTAGATTTGAAATATATCAATAAATGGTTAGGATTAAGTTTATCTGAAGAAGAAGCTAAAGATCTCTTAGAAAAAATGGGTTATGATTACGAAAATGGGATTGTAATGATTCCCGCTTATCGAACTGATATCTTGCATCAAGTAGATCTAGCTGAGGATATCGCTATTGCTTACGGCTATGAAAACTTTACAGAAGAAATTCCTAATGTTGCTACGATTGGTGAAGAAAATCCATTAGAAAAATTTGCCCGTAAAATTAGAGAAATCCTTGTTGGTTTAAAATTATTAGAGGTAAAGAATTATCATTTAACTACTGCCGAAAATTTGAACCAAAAAATGCTCTTAGAAAATAAAATCATTCCATTAAAAAATGCGTTAGGTGAGCATAACCATTTACGTAATTTCATTCTACCAAGTTTATTATTAAATCTAAAAGATAATCAACATCATGAATATCCACAAAACATCTTTGAGATTGGTCGAACATTTAATCATGGTGATACTGAAACTGGCGTTCAAGAAACTGAGAAATTAGCTGTAACTATATGTCATGAAAAAAATGATTTTACTGAAATCAAACAAGTTTTAACTGCTTTAATTGATTCATTAGGTTTAGAAATTTCAATAAAAGAAACCGAACATTCCAGTTATATTATCGGTCGAGTGGGCGAGATTATAGTTAATGATCTTTCCTTAGGTTTTATTGGCGAACTATCTCCAGAAGTTCTTAACAATTGGGAGCTCATGGTGCCCGTTGTAAGCTTTGAATTGGAATTAGAAAAAGTTTTTGCATTAATAAAATAAAGAAAATAAAAAATAAAAAGAAAACTATTCTTTTGTTTCTTCAGGTTTAGCAGCAGAAAGTTCTTCTACTTCTTGTTTTTCTTCAACTGAAACTTCTTTTTTAACTTCCGCAGGCTTGTCCGAGGATTCAGAATCTTTTGATTTCGGAGCTTTCGGCTCAGAACTAGCAGCTTCGCTGCTTTGTTCTGTAACTTCTTTCTTTTCAGCTTTTGCTTCCTTTTTTTCAGCTTTCTGTTCTTTCTTAGACTTCTCTTCAACTACTTTCTTTTTAACTTTCCGAACTTTCTTAGGCCTCTCTGTAGGTTTCTTGCTCTTTTTATCCCAAACAGCTAATCCTAATTTATCAAAAGCAGCTTTTACATCTTCATGAGAAGCTTTATCTTTGATCTCAACAGTTTCTGCTAAAGGTTCTAAATGTTTAATGTTAACTTTCTTTCTTCTTACATTACCATCAATCATTACAAATTTGTCATCAACATTTTCTACAACAACACATTTTCTACCTGCATCTCTGCCAGCAATCTTTACACAAATCCTTCCAATTTCGTAGATACTCATTTTTTCTCCTCCACTTGATGGGCTTTTTGTTGTATCAATTTCCTTGTACACGGAGAACAAAGTACTCCACCATAAGGTCGTTCTGGCCTTTTAGCAGTTTTTGCCATGGTCATCATTTTGTAAGGTCTTTCTCTTGGCACACCAGCTAACTGTTTCTTACAACTAGCACAAATAGCTTTGCTAGGTTTTCTCTTTCGATAATGTAATGTGGTCTTCCCACCCGGTGTTTTTACAAACACTTTCCTTAATGTTCTTGATTTATGCATTCCTCTCGGCATTTTAGTTTATCTCCATTATATTTTAAGAAGCTATTAGAAGTCAATATCTTGACTCGAGTCGCCTCCGAATCCTCTTAATAAGAGTATTATATCCAGGTTTAAGACCATTTATAAATGTTTTGTTAAAAAAAGTATGCTTCATAAATAAAATAAATTAAAAGAAAAAGAAAAGAAAAAAATCTAACCACAACTAGCCGCTGTAGCCGCTCCCACTTCATAACCAAATCCGGGTGAATATGTTTCTGAACTTACTCCTGTTGATTCTGTACACTCTACAGGTGCATCCTCAAAAGCAGCACAGATCGTTGCTAAATAAGCAGCTGGACTTCTTCCTGAAGAAACTTGCGCCCCATTGATTACTAAAGTCGGACTTCCCTGTACGCCATACTTTTCATTATCAGCATCATGCGTGTTAAACTGTGGATATCTTCCACCACTCCAAGTAGATTGATCTGCATACAATTCAGAAACTTTAAATTCTTTATCTGCTTTGGCAACACAACTTTCCATCTTACTAACATCAACTTTAGTTGAAACTAAACAACCCTCACCATCACCTTCAGTTAAGAAACATTCTAAATAATCACCAAACAATTCATTCTGTTCTTCCTGGATACAATATTGATTAAGCTGTTCATCTAATTCAACCTTACCATGCATTGCATAATTGACAAACTTCAATTCGAAATCAATCTTCTCACCCATTAAATTTACTATTGGTAAGATCCCTTTCTCTGCTTGCGTTCCATATGGACAATGTGACATTATGTATAATTCTACTACTGGTTTAGCAGATTTAATTACTTCTGGAACTGGAGCAGGTGCAGTTGGTTCAGTATCTGACAAAGATTCATCCATCTTAATTACTTGTGGAAACAATAACTTGCCATCAAGCGTAACATAACTGTCAATTTCCTGCCCAGCAATGTTTAACTTTAAATTGTACAAATCCCCTTCTTTAGTCGCAGAAACTAACTGTGCTTCATCGCCTGCTTGCAATAAATTCTCGTTAATAAAACTGATTGTATTAGCAGATAATTCATCTTCTGATAAACCATTAAAATCGGAATAATTCAATAATATCAGTAATGCCAATAATACAATTGTGGAAATTTGCCAAAAACTAGCTTTCAATTTCTTTCTAGGCTTTTTCTCACTTTTGTGCTCATGATGAGCTTTATGTTCCTTATGAACAGGTTTATGATGTTCTTTATGAGCTGGTTCATGAACTTTAAAAGGTTCAAAATTCTTTTTTTCATTCGCTCTATCTTCTGGAAATTCTCTTTCGCGATCAATCACATCACTTCTTTCATCATTTTTAATATTTTCAAAATGTGTCATTTTCTTACCTCCTTTTTCTGAATTAAAATTAAAACAGAAATCAATATATTTTTAACAGTTTCCTTAAACCCATACTAAAGATTAACGAAAATATAATATACAATCCTAACCAACCAGGTTGCCAACCAAAAATTTTGAATGTTCCTAAAGGTTTTAACTTGTTATAATTGATTGTAATTTGTTTAACATCAGAATGTTCGTAAGCAGTAAATTGTTCTTCATACTTTAATTCTGTGGTGATTAAAACTTTCTTTGTCCGTTCTTCATCTCCAGTTTTAATCGTTAAAGTGTGTTCACCTGCCGAACTTTTTAATTTCCAAGTAGCTTGAGAATCTTCAATCACTTGCTTCCCAGGACTAATTAATTCTGTTCCCACACTAGCAAACAATTCTGCTTCTCCTTTAATTCCTTCTAAAAATTCCGCAGAAACACTATAAGTTTCACCTGGATAAATTGGTTCGTAACTTAAATGAGCAGCCATCCAACCAAAGATAAGTAAAATTGGTAACATTGTAATCAAAGTTGGTTTGAAAGAATTCTTCATATATTCCATGTTAACTTTCATCGCTTCTTTTTGAACTTTCATCATTTCTGCAGGGTTATCACGTAACCCTTTCATCTTTTTCTGAAAGTCTTTCTGTTGATCTTTCATCACTTTCATCTTCTTCTGATCAGTAACATACTTGTAAACTAACGTAATCAGTAAAGAAATTGTAATACCTAAAATTAATATTGCCCAAAACGGACCTAAATTAAGTACCGGCATCAATACCGGATCTAAAAAATCAAACCATGCCATTTTACTCTTTTATTTAATGTATTGTATATAAAGCTTATGGATTTTGAGAATAAGAATTGTATTAATAACCCACCTATTTTTCAGAACAACATTTATAAATATATGATTATTTTTAATTAATAAGAGCTGATTCTGATGTGTATATTTATGAGGTAAAATAAAATGAATGAACATTATGAAATTTTAAACGTTGAATTCCCTGGTTTACCAAAAGAATTGAAAGTGCCAAGAGATGCAGTCCATAGAGGAGAAGCAATCTTGCAAAGATTTTACGAACCAAATCACCATGAAGTATCCGTTCCAAGAAATGAAATTAACCACCACAGTAAACACGGAACTTTTAGAGCTCCTGAATTTTGTTATGGATTTAAAGTACCCATTGATGATAAAGTAACAATTGTAGGAACACACGATAAATTAAACCATACTTTAGACTTAATGGCAGGTTATGATGTTTCTAGAGTTTTAGGTAGAGAATTAGTAAAACTACTTGTAGCTAAGAAGTTTACAGAAGCCTATAAATCTGCTGCAGAAAAAGGAGACAAAGAAGCTTCAGAAATGATCTCTGAATTAGATTCTGCTGTTGAAAAAGCCTGGAAAAGAACAATGAATTCTTAATTTTTATTTTTTTCTATATTTATTTCGGAATATAAACAACAATCACAAAAATTATCACAATTAATTCTTAACTTTAAAATACAAATCCTCAACTTCTTGACAAGAAGAATAAACAGATGGAGCAAATTCAATTTCCCTAGTTTTATCCTCAATCTCTTGACAAGTTTGATAAGCTTTTTCCAACCTTTCAGTTAGAGGAACATGTTCAGATTTATATGCAGAACAAGTTGAAGCTATAGCAATAGTAATACCCCCTAAAAGAATAGCCAGAGCACCAAAACCACCAATTTTATTATTCCGTTCTTGTATTTTAAGTACATTTTCTAAACTTCCTTTACTAATGTCATATGATTCCATTTTAATTTACCTCACAAAACAAAAACCACCTAAAAAATTAATTAAAAAATAATAAAACTTACTCCATAAACTTTCTCATTGCCGGATGCATGTCCATCATGTGCTGCTTAGCAATTTCTTCATAAAGTTTGTAGATAATCATTACCGCAAGTAAAATACCAGTTCCTCTACTTAAAGCCCCAGTAAGATCAGCTAAAGCAGCCAATAAACCTACAGATGCACCACCAACAATTGTTAACGGCCAAATGTACCTACTAAGAATTTTCTCAAGTACCCTTTCATCTCTTCTAAATCCGGGAATTTGTAATCCAGAACTTAAAATTTGTTTAGCCTGACTTCTTGCATCCATGTTCGCTGTCTGCATCCAAAAAATAGAAAAGATAATTGAACCAACAATAAACAAACTAACATAAATTAAAGCTTGCCCTAACATGCTAATACTAAAACTTCCTTTGATAATGTTCTGAACTAAATCAGGAGAATTTACCCAATAAACTAAACCACTAATTGGACTATTACCAGAAAATGTACCTAACCAGGGATGTCCCCAACGATCTAATAAACTTGCTACTAATTGAATATTTGCCATTAACGCTGCTACTAAAATAACTGGAATGTTTGAAGTGTAAAAGAAGTTTAAAGGCCATCTCATTCCATAACCACGAACTTTACCGAAAGATAATGGGATCTCAACTTTCATTGCTTGTCCATATACACAAATTACAAATACTAACACTGTGGAAACTAACGCTGCCAATTGTAAACCCGCAGTTGTGATATCACCAATCGCTAAAGATTGAAATAATGCTGGAATCGCTCCGGCAGCAATTTCGGGATTAGTAGGACTAGGTAAAAAGTTAAACGCTCTAATGAAAATCTGTTGTGCAACTCCCGCTGCAATAAATAACGAAATTCCTGAACCAAAACCCCATTTGCTAACAACCTCATCTAAAAACATGATTACTATTCCACCTAAAATTAGTTGGAAAATTAATATCATTTGTAATTGAAAATAAACTGGCATCCCTGCTAAAGCAGGAGCAGGTGCTAAACCACCCATCATAACATAAATTCCACCTTCAAAAATAATAAAAAATATTGCTAATATTTTCTGTAAACCCTGAAACCTTTGTTTTCCTTCTGTTGAAGTCATATCTAAATTCAACATTCCCGTTCCAGTAAGCAACTGTAAAACAATAGAAGCAGTAACAATAGGTCCAATTCCTAAACTAATAATTGAACCAAAAGAAGCTCCTAAAATAATAGATAAGAATTCAAACTGTTGTAAAGCATTCTCTCCTAAACCAAATAACGGAATTAAACCCATTACAAAAAAAATCACTAAAGTAATCAAAGTCCATTTAAGTTTCTCTTTAAACGGTAACCTCTTTTGTTTTGGTCCTCGAACTTCAGGCAAATGCTGAATTAATGTGTCCAATAAAGACATTTTATTCCTGCTCTCTTTCTTCTTTTTCTACTTTATCAACTTTTTCTACTTTTTTTATTTTTTCAACTTTTCCAGAAACAATTTCTCCGCCAGCAGCTTTAACTTTTTCTTCTGCTCTTGGTACAAAATTATCAACAGTGATTTTAAGTTTAAGTTTAGTATTTCCTGAACCTAACAATTTTTGGTAACCTAAACTTGAAAGATCAATAACAAACAAATCATTTTCTTTTTTAATTGAACCTTTTTCCAATAATTTGTTAACTTTTTCTAAAGTAAAATAACCAACATTAATTATTCTTTCATTTTTAGTACTCTTACTAGAAAATCCTTTATTCCCTAAGGTTCTATCTTTAATACCTGCTTTCTTTTGTCCTGCTCTTTTTCCACTACCGGCGTTACCTCTACCTCCACGGCTACCAGCGCCACGTCTTTTCTTTCGGTGACCACCGCCATGAGTTGTGTGAGCCCTGTACTTTGTAACTTTCTTTTTCTTATGAACAACCATTTTCTTAAAGCATCCTCTTAATTAAATCATTAATTTTTTCTTTTCTATCTCCTAAAGCACCACTAACCTTAAATGCCACTTTGATACCTTTTCTTCCGAACCCTTTTTTGGGAGGACTTAATCTGAAATAAGGTTTATACTTTTTACCATTAATTTCTAAATAATTATATGAATATTTCTTTTTAAAATCAGTTAATCTTCCTTGAAACTCTTCTCCACGCTTTGCAACCAATTCTTTATATGTTTCTTCGTCAATTTCTCCCCAAGTGATATAATCTTTAACTTTCTTGATCATCCCTAAATTTAAAGGATTGTTTTCAAGAACAACACAATGATTTTTTCTGTTTAATTTTAACATTTTCAATGTATCTTTAACTGATTGAGTAATATTAACCATCCCTCTAACTAAAATTACAGCTAATCTACCTTTACTTTGATTAACATTTTCTTTTACCGCAGGCTTTGCTGAAGTATTAGTAGCTTCATTACTTTTTACTTCCATTTCAGGGGCGTTTTCTGTTTCCATTTTCATTCCTCAGCTTTCTCTTCAACCTTCTCTTCAACTTTTTCCTCAACTTCCGCAGTAGGAATCTCTTCAACAACAGGAGCTTCTTCAACTTTCTCCTCAACTTTCTCTTCAGATTTTTCTTCAACTTTTTCTTCGACTTCTTCAGCCATCTCAGCAGAAGTAGGAATCACGTCAGTTCCTTTCATTTTCCCTTCAACAATACCTAAATTATCAATATCTTCTGCTTTAATTTTCATTTCTGATAAGTTTTTCAAAGCGTCCATTAATGCTGCAACCATATTTAATTTAACTTTAGTTTGTCCAAAAGTTTTACTCCAGACATCTTTTATACCTGCTAAATCTAAAATTTTTGCACATTCTTTTTCTACACATAATCCTTTACCTTTCGGAGCAGGCATCAAAATAACTTTAACTGAACCACATTTCCCTTCAGCAGCAAAAGGCACTGAATGCGGTTCTTTACAATTACATTCCCAACTTCCACAACCTCTTCTAGCACGAATTAAATTAAGTTTAGCTTTTCTCTTAGATTTATCTCGAGCAGGAACTGTTTCTTTACTCTTACCAATACCTATACCAACATAACCGTTTTTATTACCAACAGCGGCACAAGTTAAAAAATGAATTTTATTACCTTCTTGAGTTTTCTTTTGTGTTTGCCTAAAAATTCTTCTTTGGCCACCACCAAACTTACCTTTCGCTTGACCAATCAATAAAAGTTCCTCTTCTAAATTAGGCAAAAGTACATCAACTATTTCTGGTTCAAGAATTTGTTCCCCTAACCCGAAGATATTTTCTATATCTGTAATTTCTCCATCTTTAACTTTCTTACCCAATTTGGTTACAGGTTTCCATGTATCTATTACCGGAACTTCTTCTCTTTTATTTCTGTGATCATTTCTTGAATTATTTCTTTGATTCTTTCTCTGATTAGTTCTTTGATTTTGTGGTCCAGGTCCTTTATTGTCTTTCTTTTCAGCCATTTTTATTTCATAATTTTGTCTTTAACTTTATTAAAATCTTCAACAATTTTATCGTTATTTTGAATATGTTTACCGGTTAATCTATCCTCTGGTGGAAATATTTTATCATCTCCATGAGGGATATTAACTCCTGCATCAATTACACCTTTCAAAAATGAAGTTAATACACCTTTCTTTAAAACAGATTTAAATCCAGAATCTAAAATAGCTTCTGATATTTTTTTCTCTAAAACTTTTTTACCAATAAGTAAACCAGTTAAATAAGCAGCAGGTAAATTTCTAAATGAATGGTTCCAACCTTGTTCTTTAAGTGCAAGAGAATCAACAGCAACCAATATTTTATCTCCCTGAGGATTAAATTCTATTAATTGAGCAATTATTTTCCGATTTGTTAATCGCACAGTTAATCTTGGTTTTCTAGCTAACAATAACTTTAACCTTTTTGAATAATCGGTCTTTCCTTCTCTTCTTCTTCTGTACAATATTGTTCTTGGTTTTTTTGTAGCCATCTTTAGTGTTCCTCCACTAAAGATTGTTCAAAAAATCTTTTATTTTTTGTTGCCATATTATTTCTCTTTCTTCTCAATTAAATGGTATTCTGTTAAATAAAGTTTGATATGCCTTTTATTCCTAAAAAAGCCACCTTTAACTTTATTATATAATGATCGGTAATTTTTTACTGACACTAATTCTTTATCTTTTAAATCTTTCAAAAATACTCTTTGTACCCGTACTTTAGCCATCCATTTTTCTTTTCTACTAACAATGGAATGTTTTGAACCTTTTTTACTACCCTTACCTTTTTGTCTTCCTTTTCTTTTTTGTGCAGCAATTTTTCTTGCTCTGGAACGAGATTGTTCATTCTTTTTAGATTTAACAATTTTCTTGATTGCAATTAACCCTCTCAAATCTGATCGAGTGATAGCTTTTTTAATATCTTCGAGTGCATCAGCTGCAAACTTTACCTTTTTAGGTGAAGTACCCAAAATGTCCGCTGCTAATCTTTTTTTGCTTTTCATTTTTTTATTGTTTCTTTATGATTGTTTTTTCAATATCTTTCTTTTGTTTTTTAACTTCTTCTTGATCTTTATTCAAAGAATCATCAGATGGTGTTTCTTTTGTTTCTTTACTTTTCTTTTCACCCTCTTCTTTTTTCTTTTTTTCTTCAGCGTTCTTCTTTTTATCTTCTTCTTTCTTATTTTTAACTTTAGATTTTTCTTCTTTTATCTTTTTCTTTGCTGTAAATGAATCTTCAATTTTTTTAATTTGTTCTTCAACATTTTTAACATTCAATATAACTATCTTTTTTTCTAAAGCCAGTTTCAATAATTCTAATCTTTTCCTATTTCCAATTTTAGAAATAACTGCGCCTTGTTTTTCAGGATTTAAAGCAACTAATTCTTTAACATTACCAATTGTAGTAAATTCTAAACCAGACGAATGTAATCCTCGAACAGCTTTAGGACTTCTAAACCCAGTACTTACAAGTTTAGGTCTACCCCTGTGCATTTGCCTAACTTTTGAGTGTTTACCTCTAGGAAAACGCCATCTACTCTTAACTCGAGCAGAAAACTTAGATTCTTTAACTACAAACTTTGATCTAGTTTTCCTATTTTTCTCTTTCAATTTCAATAATCTTTCGTCTGCCATTTTTTTAAATTGTATTTTTGCCTGATTTGTGGGTGATATAACAACCATCTTGGAAAATTCTCGTATCCCGATTAGTAATCCGGCAAAGATTTTCTATTCTTGCTGCCATTTGGCCTGCTTTTTCTTTATCAGGACCGCTAACAACAACCTCTGTCCCATCAATATTAACTTTTGTCCCTTCAATAAGATCAACTTTTCTAGGAACACTTTCACCCAGGAAATTTTTGATAATAAATTCATTTCCATTAACACTAACGTTCATTGGAAAATGACCTGAACAAATTTTTAATTTGTAAGTGTGTAATTCTTTTACTCCTATTAACATGTTTTTAATGTGAGATTCAAAAGATCCCAAAACCATTTTTTCTCTTTTGGTAGCTTTTTCTGAACTTAAGGTAATTTTATTTGCATCACTAATAATTTTGATTTTCGGATGAATGAAATCTCTTTCAATTTCTCCTTTTGGCCCTTTAACTTTCAAAGTAGATCCACTAAGTTCTATAGTCACTCCCTCAAGAAGTTCTATTTCCTTTTTTAAATCTGCTTTCATAGTTTAATAACAATAAGCTAAAAGCTTACCTCCAATTTTCATTTCTTTAGCTGAAGATTGAGTTACAATCCCTTCTGAAGTTGAAACCATTAAAATTCCAAATCCATGCGCAGGTAAATAACGTTTTTCCCATTTCTCGAAAGCATTATGTTTAGCTGAAAATCTTGGTTTAACAACACCGCATTTGTTAATGTTTCCTAATAAGCTTAATTTTAAAATTTTATTTTGTCCTTCTTCTACTTCTTCAAAACTACCGATGTAACGATGTTCATTCATAATTAACAAAATTTTCTTAATCATTTTGGAAGCGGGCCTAATAACTACTTCTTTCTTTCCAATTTTTTCCGCGTTCAATATTTTTGTTAATGCAGCTGCTAATGGATCGTTTAACATTTTTCGTTTTTCCTCATCATTTGATTGTTATTTTTCATAATTATTACCTATTCATTTTATTTAACTGAACTTCTTGAATCCAAGTCCCAAAGCCATCTCTCTAAAACATTGTCGGCACAAATGCAAACCATATTTGTTGATATGTCCCTTGTTTCTACCACAATTCTTGCATTTTTTTAAAGCAATTCCGCAAGATCTTTCTCTGGGTTGATTGAATTTGATATACTTTGCTTTTTTCACAGGCTTAGCATTTAACTGTTTGAAAGCTTTTTGATGGTCACTAGTTGTCATCTTCTAAATTACCTCCACTCCAAAATTTTCTTTCATAAAAGTGGTTGCGTCTTCTTTAGTAATTTTATGGTTCTTTCCTAAATCTCTAGACTTGTTTCGCTTTTTCTTTACCCTATAACCTGGTCGTTCTAAAGTCACTGCCACTTCTAAACCCATAATTTTTAAATCAGGATCATATTCTAATCCCTCAATATCAATATACTCAGGCACACCAAAAGAAAAGTTACCTTGACTGTCAAAACACTTTTCTTTTAATTGATTTTCTTTAGCAACCAAAAGTCTTTTCAATAATTCTCCTGGATTCTTTCTCACTGTAACTTTACAACCAATAGCTAATCCAGGTCTAAGACCCCAACCAGGAATTCTTTTCTGAGTAAAAGTCTTTACCGGAACTAAAGGTGATAATTTTTTTAATAATATTAAACCTTTTTTCAATAAATCTTCATTTTTACCTGCTCCAATATTTAACGTAAGCTTCGCTACTTTGATCTCTTTCATCACGTTCAATTTTGGTTTTGGGCTAGTTTTTGGTTCATCCATTTTTCAAATCATTAATTTTTTATTTCCAGTAAAGCTTTTTCTTTACCAATTACAAATAAATATTCTTTAGCAGTTTCAATATCTTGATTATCTTTACTGTAGATTGCTTCTTCTTTTTTAATTTCTTTAAAGACACCTACATCTCCACTATGTTTACCTTTAGTTAAAAACACTGTTGCCCCTTTCTTTAATGGCAAAGTTTCAATAACTTCTTGCTGAGGAATTTTTAATAATAAAGTGTCTCCCACTTTAGCGTCAACATTGACAATAAGATTTTTTCCATCATGTAAGTTGAACTGAATTTTATCTTTTCCTAAAGCAGTTTTTCCCAATATTTTACATGGTTTAATAGTACTTTCTTTTTCAGAGATTTCTGAAACCATTATTCTTCCTTTCTTATCAAATAATATCCGGTAAGATTTTCCTGCAATTTTTAATACGTCAAATAATCCAATTAAATATCTGTGATCTTTACGTCTCTTACCATCAACAAGAACTTCATTATTGTTCAATGTTTTTTTAACTTCACTCATTGTTGAAGCTAACTTTAAATGGTCACGAATAATGATTCCTAATGCTAAACCATTTTCAAATGAATGTGCTCCAGGTCTTGGTCTAGTAATAAACTTATTTTTCTTACGGTCAATAGCCCAAGTTCTTGGTGATGCAATTCTTTTCAAGTGATTCTTCATTTTTTATCCTCAGTTTTAGTTGGTTCTTTCTTAGTTTCAGTTTTACTAACGTTTTCAGTTTTTTTCTCAGTTTTCAATTTATTTTCCAATTTAGCTTTTCTTTTTTTGTCACCTAAGTCTAAATCGATGATCATTAAATTTGAAGGCATTAAAGGTACTGGCAATTTTGTCCCTTCTTTTTTTATCACTTCAATGCCAGTAATATATACTTTTCCATTTTTTAAGTCAACTTTCTCAATTTTACCTTCTTGTTTAGTAAATTTTCCACGCATGATTTTTGCTTTATCGCCTTTTCTAATTTGAACATTTCTTAAACCATATTTTTCTCTTAAACTAGGTGATAAATGGACGTGTAAAAACTTTTGTTTAACATGTAAAGGAGCATTATATTTATACTTACGCTGCTTTCTAGGTTGAGTACTTTTTTTCCATGATGTTACGAAACTTGTTTTTACCATTTTTTTTATTTTATATATTTCATTTAAACTATAAGGTTAGCGACTTTAGCCACTGCTGGCCAACGTTCAGCTGCTTCTTTAGCAATTGGTCCTTTAAATATTGTTCCTTTTGGATTTCCTTTGGTATCTTTCAAAACCACTGCTGCATTATCTTCAAACTTTACTCTTGTTCCGTCTGCACGACGAAACTCTTTTTTTTGCCGAACAACAATTGCTGGAACAACAGTTTTACGCATTTCTAATTTTCCTTTTTTCACTGAAGCAAAAATCAAATCTCCAACTCCTGCAGCAGGAATTCTACCTTTAACAGTCTTGTGACCTTTAACTGCAATGATCTTAAGCACTTTAGCACCAGAGTTATCACAAGTAATAATTTGTGCCTGTGAAGGCAATGATTTAGTGATACTGCTACTAATTGGTTTCATTATTCTTGGTCCTCACTTTTTTCTTCAGTTTTAATTTTTTTAGTTACAATTTTTTTCTTAGTTTCTTTAGTTTCTTCTTCAATAATTTTAATAATAACATGATTTTTATTTTTACTTAATGGTCTTGTTTTAGCGACTAAAACTTCTTGACCAATTCCAGCATCAATACAGCCAGGGTTGTGAACTCTCATTCTACTTCTTCTAACTTCATATCTTTCATATTTAGGTATGTAATAAGGTCTATTCCATTCAATAGTCGCGGAACGATTAATATCTTTCTTGATTACTTTACCTTTGAATAGTTCATTCTTTACATTAATCTGTCCATGGAAAGGACATTTTTGATCAGTACAGTTGTTCTTTGGTGCTTTTACACCCAGGATTTCTTTTGTCATTTTTTTATTTTTTTATTTTCCTTTTATTCTTTCTTCAGGCCTCTTCATGATTTCTTGACCTGTAATGATTTGTTCGTTACGAACAATTTTGAAGGTGATATTGTTTTTGAGTAAAGTCTTAACCTTTTCTCCCCATTTAATTTTCAGGGTCATTTTGGTTTCGTCAATTACTTTTCCTTTAATACCAAGATTACTCTTGTTTTTGGAATGGAGGATTTCAATTTTTTCTCCAATTAGTTCATAGGGGAAGATTTTTTTCTTTACCATTCATTTCCTCAACGAAGTTCAATGGTTTCTTCAGCAAATCCTAAATCCACTAAAACTTTCTTAATTCTCGGCTTGTGATTGCCTTGCAACTCAATTTGTCCACCTTTGGCTGTTCCTCCACAAGCAAACTTAGTTTTAAGTTTTTTTAAGATTTCGTCGATATTAGCTTCTTTCTCGATACCTTTTATAATGGTATACTTTTTCCCGAATTTTCTTTTTTCCAATCCAACAGTTATCTTTTGTTGTTCCCGTGCGATTGTTTCACAAACGCAAAGGTCTTGTGGCAAGCCACAGTTATTACATACACCGACCATCTTTATTTATTTCTTAGCCCCCGTTTCTTTTTCTTTAATTAAAGTAAGCGTTCTTGCAATATTTTTTTTCACTTGCCTAATTCTTCCCGGGCTGGAAGGATTACCACCACTAGCCACTTCAACACTCAGTTTCAGTAACTCTTTTCTAAACTCTCCTACACGAACTTTCAATTCTTCGTCAGATAATGATCTTAATTCTTTAGTGATTTTCATTGTAATTTTTCCTTATCTTCAGGTGTGTCTACAGATGTCTCTTCAGATTTTTCTTCAGGTACATTTTCAGATTTTTCTTCATGTTTAATATGAAGCACTTCTTCAACTTTCTCAACAACTTTTCCAACACCTTTCTCAACACCTTCAACTACATGTTTTATTTCTTCTTTAACTTCATGAGCTAAATGTTCAACAGCATGTTCTGCTTTTTCTAATAATGATTCGTTAACTACTTCTTCATTTTCAACTTCAACTGCTTTTGCTTCAGTAGGTTTTTCTTCAACTTCAGATTTTTCTTCAACTTTTGCTTCAGTATTAACAGAAACTTTATCTTCAGTAGCTTCAACTTTTGTTTCACTAGTTTCTTCTGTTTCTTTTACTTCTTTTGTTTCTGTTTTCTTCTTAGCAGCTGAAGTTTTCTTAGCAGTTTTTTTCTTACCTTTTTTATCTTTCTTCTCAGTAATTTCTTCAACAACTTGTTCAGCTTCTTCTAAGATTTCAATATGATCAGGTAAAACGATATCTGGTGGCATAATTGATACTTTAATTCCAATGATTCCACTTTTTAACAAAGCAGAAGTTTGAGCATGTTTTACTCCATGAATTGCTACATCTCCACATTTCTTCAAATAACCTTGATAAAAACGCCAATTTCTTGCTCTTGTACTTGGTATTTTTCCGGAAATAATGATTTCTACACCTAAAGCACCAGCAGTCATTACATTTTCCAATGTTTTGTGACCAATCCCTTTAAACCTTGCTGAACCAAATCGTTCTAAGGAATAAGCAATTCTTTCAGCAACAATTGCAGGATCTAAAAATATATTTTTAACTTCGTTAATTTCGATTTGAGGATTTTCTAATTTAAACTCTTTCTTTAATGCTCTAGTTAATTCTTTGATGTTAGCACCTTTCGACCCAACAATTAAGCTTGGTCTGCTAGTTTCAATAATGATTTTTTCACCTAAAGGAATTTTCTTTAATCTAATTGAAGATACGCCTGCCTTATCTAATTTAGTTCCAACAAATTTCTTGATATAATACTCTTTCGTTTTTTGGGCAATAAACTCTCTCTCAATCATTCTTTCTTCTCCTCCTCTACAGGTTGTTCTTTGATTTCATTTTGATTATCTTGATTATTAGTTTCTTCAACAACAGCTTCTTTTTTCTCTTCAACTTCTTTAGTTTCCACTGCATCTTTAACTTCTGCTACTTTTTCTTCAACTTTTGTTTCAGTAACAGGAACATTTTTCTCTTCCTTTTTAACTACTTTTGCTTCTTTTTTCTTTTTCTCTTCAGTTTTCTTTCCAGCAACTTCTTTAACTTCAATTTCTAAATTTGTTCTTTTAGTTGCTCTTCGATGTCTTCCACCAGTTATAGGAACTACTCCTTTATTAGCAACAAGTTTAGTTATTTTTAAATTGGAAGTGTTCAAACCTTTAAATTGAGCATTAGCCTCGACAGATTTCACTAAACGTAAAAACTCTTTAGCCGCTTTCTGTGGGAATCTACCTGAAGACATTCCTGCTTTATGTCCCATATCACGGTTAAAAGTTTTGAAAGGAACTGCTTTTCTTAACCCAATTACTTCTTCAAGAAAACTGATTGCATAATTTGTTCTCTTGTATCGTAAACTTTTACTGATTTCTATACTTTGTTTAGTTGAAATCGGAACGTTAAAACTATTTGCACGAGCAAAATGTTCAGGATTTGCAGTTTTTTTAGTAGTCATTTTTATTTTTATCTTGCTGATACAGCTTTACTGGATCTTGTTGCCCCAACACCTGCAGCACTATGTGATACAGATTTTCTGGTATGAGCAAACTCTCCCAAACTATGTCCTAGCATTTCTAAAGTGATTATTAAAGGTACAAATTCTTTACCTGTGTAAATCTTTAATGTTTTTCCCAACATTATTGGAGTAATAACAACATCACGACAATGTGTTTTAATATTTTGGTCGTCAGCTTCAATTTTTTTCATTAATCTTTTCTGTGCATCTGTAAAGCCCCTCTTCAAACTTCTTCTTTGTCGGGATGAAACTAATTCCATGAACTCTTTCATTTCCATGTTTTTAGCTTCCTCTTCAGTTCTGCCTTTCCACAATATTTCTTTTGCCATTTTTATTTATTTCTCCTACCTGTTCTTCTTGGAGCAATTTTACCAACTTTTCTTCCCGGAGGAGCACTTCGAGGAGATAAAGTAGGTCTTCCTTTATGAGTACTGTGACAACCACCAAAAGGATGGTCTACTGCATTCATTGAAATTCCCTGTACTTTTGGATATAATTTGTTTTTTGCTCGCATTTTTCTAAATTTAGTACCGGCTTTCATTAATGGTTTTTCTAATCTTCCACCACCAGCAATAACTCCAATTGCCGCACGACAATTAGGTAAAAATGATTTTTCTTTATTTGAAGGTAATTTAACTCTTACTGCTTTCTCAGTCTTCGCTACAATTTTAGCAAAAGAACCTGAAGCACGTACTAATTTTCCACCATCACCAGGTCGAAGTTCTAAATTATGAACTAAAGTTCCTTCCGGAATGTCTTTCAAAGAAAAAACACTTCCAGCTTTTAATTCTTCACTTGTTCCAATTCCAATTTCGTCGCCAACTTTGATCCCTTCAGGAGCAAAAGATAATCCTTTTGTTCCAGTAAGATATTCAACTTCAATTAAAGGCGCACTATGGCCTTGACAATGGATAATGTCCATAACTTTCCCTACGGTTTCTAAATTATAATGTTTAACTTTTCCTTGGAATCTAAAACTAGGTGAACGATAGGTCATGGTTCCTCTTCCCCGTCTTTGTTGTATTAGTCGTTTACCCATTTTATTTTACCTAGATCAATCCTAAATCTGCACTAATATCTGCAGCTAAACTTTCAGGACCTAATTTAACATATGCTCTCTTCTCTCCAGTAAATGAATTTTGAATATTAATTTTTATAACTTTAACTTTAAATAACTCTTCAACAGCCTTTTTAACATCTTTTTTTGTTGCTCGAGGATGAACAACAAAAGTAAGTTTGTTATCGAACTCAATTTGTCTAATAGCTTTCTCAGTAGATAAAGGGTGTTTAATTATTTGATAAGGATTAAAATTATCAATAGCTATTTCTTCCTTATTTTCTTGTTCAGTTCCTTTCTTGATATTTTCAACCATTTTAATTAAATAATTTGTTTTTATCTAAACTTTCAATTGCTTTTTCTGTCCAAACAGCAACTCGCCCAGGCATTGCACCAGGAGCCAATAATTCTGCATTTAATGAGTTTACTTTCACTACATCTAATCCTGCAATATTCTTTGCTGACTTTAATAATGGACAATCGTCACCGACAACAATTAAAAGTCCTTTTTTACGTTGATATTTTCTTCCTCTAACTTTTCCAATCCCTGCCCGAACTTTTTTAATTAAAGATCTTTGCAGTTCATCATTAAAACCTAAATTTTGTAAAGTATTCTTAACATCTTTAGTTTTATCTTGTTGTTCAAAGGATGAATCTAAAATAAATGGATAATCTTCAGGAACTTTATGTCCTCTACTTTCAACTAAATTCTTATTAACTGTAGCCGCAATTGCGGAACGGATAGCTTTTCTGTTTTCTTTCTTATTAATATTTTTTTCAAAAGATTTTTCTGCTTTAGGTGCATGAGATCTTCTTCCACCTCGAGTTTGTGGAGAAAAAGCACCAACCCAAAACATTCTTGTTCCTCTTCTAGAAAGAATTTTTCTATTAACTCTACTAATTCCAAAACCATAACAACCACGATATTTTCTTCTTCTTTTACTTAACGTTGAAGAATGTCTCATACCTGCTTTAGGATTTGCTCCGTAAGCTTGTCTAGCTGCACTTTGTAAAGCATGAACTGCTCTTTTAATTAAGTCCGGCCTATATTCTTCGTGAAACTGATTAGGTAACTCCTTTTCGTTTAACTGTTTCTTTTCCTTATCAAATATTTGTAGTTTCATTTTCATAGGTGGATAGAAGCAACTTCAGGTGCTTCTTTAGTGAATTTTTTGTTTGCTCTGATTGCTTCAGTTAAAAGAACTGGCATTTTTCTTGCCCCGGCAACTGAACCTTTTAATAATAAATAGTCATTAGTAACAACCCCATACTTTTGTATACCACTTTTAGGAGTAACTTCTTTACCGTCATTACCAATTTTAATAATATGTTTGTTATATTCTGTTCTCAAATGATAACCCATCTTTCCCGGTTGAGGAACTCTAAAGTCAACTCTTTTCGGAGTCCAAGCACCTAAGTTACCAATTCCTCGTTTAGTTTTCTCGCCTTTGTGTTGTTTAATTGGAACTCCGTATCTTTTAACTGTTCCTTGGAAACCTTTTCCTTTAGTTTTAGCATGAACATCAACTTGTTTTCCAGATTCAAAAACGTCAGAAATTTTGACCTCTTTACCTAAATTTTCTTTAGCATAAGTTAATTTGTCTTCATTAGAACCGCCTAAAGCAATTTCTAATAATTTTGGTTTTTTTGTGCCTACCCCTGTTGATTTAGGATTAGAAGCAACTAATAAACGTAAATCATCAAACTCTTTTACTTCTTCAATTTTTTTAATTGTTTTTTTAGGTAATTGAACTTTTTTAGCCATTTCTTTAGGTAATTTTTCAGCTAAAATAGAAATTGATTTGTTTAAACCCAATAAAGTTTTTTTATAAAAAGAAACACCAGCCACATACATTGGTGGACATTCAATAATTGTTGTTGGAACAACAATTTCTTTGCCTTTTGTTAAAGACTTAGGATGATTATCAATAACCATTAAATGAGTCATTCCAGCTTTATAACCAATAAAACCCAATAATTTCACTTGATTTTGTTTAGCCCAAGACCTAACTCTAACTAAAGAATGTTTTGTTCTTTTCCGAGGCCAAAATTGCATACTTCCTAATCTTGGTTTATGTGCTTTAGGCATATTTTTTCCCTATGTTTTTCGTATAAACAGCCTTTTCATGGATCGCATCAGAGAATTGAATCTTAGATGCTCACCTTTTCAGGCCAATTATAACCAGAACCATTTACTTCCTCTTGGAAAGCAGTTTAATACTGGTTAATGCATGGGAACTGGAGCCTTTTATAAAGATATCGGTAGAATTAATGTTTTAACAATCCCATAACGTTAAAATCAATCAAAAGATTCTTTGAAATTTTCTTGCACCCTCTTAATAGAGGATTCAATGGGATTAATGTCTTTCTCTAATGCTTCATCATGGCCAGAACCACAAAAGTTCACCCTCAACCAATTCTTCTTCCCACAATCGCAGAGGATAGATTTGTAATGGTGCTCCTCAGGATGACAAGGATCCCATTCAGAGTTCCATTTCTCATTATTAAGTTTTTCACCACAACGATTACAGATAATTTTATCAAGAGACATTTTTTTCAAATAGCTAAGATAAGGTTTATATAGCTTACGATTTTTGACCCTAGATATGAAATACACATTCAACAATATCTTGGGAAATTTCATTTTAGATGAAAAGTTTAAGATAGTTGATACTAAAAATAAAAAGAAATTAGAAGAAGTTCCAAAAGGAAAAATCAGTTTAGTTTTGGCCAATTTCAAAGATAAAAAATATTATTCTGAATTTTATGAAAAAAATCTAAAATTGACCAAGAAAGGAATAAAAGCGTCAGTTTCTGAAGATTTATTGATTATTCAAACCATTGCCAGTGTCAGTGAATTAGATAAAATAAATAATATATTAATAAAGAGATTGAGAGAATGGTATGGTTTGTACCTCCCCGAATTTGAACATTCTATGCAAAATCAAGAAAAATTTGTAGAATTAGTTCTTGAAAAAAATAAAAAAGAATTATTAGAATTAATAAAATTAGATGAAAATAATTGTATGGGTGCTGATTTAGATGAAGTTCATCTTAAAGAAATGAAATTACTGGGTAAAGAGATTAAAGAATTACAATTATTAAGAAAGAAACATGAAACTTATTTGGAAAAAATAATGTCCAAGTATTGTCCTAACATCTTGGAATTAGCAGGTGTAACTATCGGCGCTAAATTGATTGAGTTAGGAAGAAGTTTAAAACATCTGGCTATGTTGCCTGCTTCTACTGTGCAATTACTTGGAGCAGAGAAAGCATTATTCAGACATATTAAGACTGGATCCCGTAGTCCAAAATATGGGGTTATTTTTCAACATCTTTTAATTCAAAAAGCTGGCCGAAAAGAGAAAGGTAAAGCTGCACGTATGCTTGCGGATAAATTATCTTTATGCGCCAGATTAGATTTCTTCAAGGGAGAATTTAAAGCCCCTGAATACAAAAAAATATTAGGAGAAAAGTTAAACATAAAATTATAAAATGAAAGAAATCGAAGTTAAAATCCTGGACATTGATCTTGAAGAAATTAGAAAGAAACTATTAGATCTAGGAGCAAAAAAAGTTTTCGATGGCGAAATTCATGCAATTGCTTTTGATCATCCTGATCTGAGATTAGATAAAAAAGACAGTTTTATTAGAGTAAGAAAAGTTGGAGAAACTACTGAACTATGTTTTAAAGGCCCAAATAGAGGTTCAATATTTAAATCTAGAGAAGAAATTGAAGTTAATACTACTAATTTTGCAGATACTCTTGAAATATTAGAAAGAGGAGGATTAATAAGATATCATGAAGGAAAGAAACATCGAGAATCTTATACCCTCGGAAAAGTAAGATTTGAAATTGATAATTGGAAAAATATCCCTCACTTTTTAGAAATTGAAGCTCCAACTACAGAAGAAGTTAAAGAATATGTTGAAAATCTTGGCTTTACTATGGACCAAACTACTAATTGGAGTTATCTAGAACTTGAAGAACATTACGAGACAAAATGAGCAGAAGAATACAAGAACATAAACTATTTGAAATTTATCAGGAAGCCCGCGGTAGAAGAATCTTTACTAAATCTATCCACCCCGGCAGACCACACTTTGAAGAAAGAATCGTCCGTGACAAAAATGATGAATATCGAGAATTCGACCCTCAAAGAAGTAAACTGGCAGCAATGATTATGAAAGGCTGTACTAATATCGGTATCAGAAAAAATGATCTTGTTCTTTATTTAGGAAGTTCACATGGTTATACCCCAAGTTTTGTTTCTGATATTGTAGGTGAAGAAGGTTTAATTTTCGGTGTTGACCCTGCCCCGAGAGTAATGCGTGACTTTGTTTTTCTTGCTCAAAAAAGAAAAAATCTTATTCCTGTTCTAGCTGATGCAAATCATCCTGAAGAATATATTGAAAGAGTTTGTCAAGCAGATATTGTTTACCAAGATATCGCTCAAAAAAATCAAATGGACATTTTTATTAGAAACTGTAATATCTTCCTAAAAAAAGGTGGTTATGGTTTATTCGCTATAAAAGCTAGAAGTATTGATGTTAAACGAAACCCGAATGATATTTTTGTAGAAATCAGAAAACACTTGGACAGAATCTTTACAGTCATTGATTATAAGACTCTTGATCCGTTAGAAAAAGACCATTGTATGATCATTGTTAAAAAATAAAACAAAATGATAATTAGAAAAGCAACTCCAAAAGATTATAAAGAAATTTCTTTAATTTACAAAGAAGAATTTGGGAAAAAACCTTATCATGAAAAATGGACAGAAGAAAGTGCTTTTCAAAAAATTAAAGAATATTCAAAAAATCATATTTTAGTAGCTGAAAAAGAGAAAAAAGTGATTGGATTTATTATCTTTAGTGAACTTCTTTTGGATGATGGACCCAGAACTTTTATAGATGAATTGGTGATTACAGAAAAATTTCAAAAACAAGGTATTGGCCATAAATTAATAGCAGAAGTTGAAACATTTTCTAAAAATAATAATAAAATTGGAATTCTTCTTCTTGCCCATGAAGAAGCAAATGCCATTGAGTTCTATAACAAATTAAAATTCAAAAAAGAAAAATGGGTCTTGTTTGATAAAAAATTATAAACTAGAATTAAATTTATAAACATTAAAAATATTCTTCTTACTATGAATCTTATCCACGAAGCAAGTTATTTGTATTTATACTCTAAAAAATTAACTAAAATAAATAGAGAAATAAAAAAATTAAGTAAGAAAGCTCATAAACATATTCATAAACATAATAAAACTAAATCTGAAAATAAAAAACTAAGACACAAACTTAAACACAAAAAAGCAACTGAGAATATTAAAGGATTAATGAAAAAACATAATCATCTTCTAACAAAATTAAGACATCATTACTTAACTTATTCCCATGCTTTAAAGAAAGAACACAAAGTTTAATCTCCATTTAATACAGGAAATAACAAAAAGAACACATAAAAACATTTATAAACATATAATATTTCTTATAATGTATGGAGTTAATCCGTTTAAAAGGGGTGTCAAAGAACTATAAGAAGAACAAAATTCTACGAGATGTAAATCTCATGGTTGAAGCTGGTGACGTTCTGGGAGTTATTGGTCAATCGGGTAGCGGAAAAACGACTTTACTAAATTTACTTGTTGGCTTTATTGAACCAACAGATGGAGAAGTAGTTTATTATTCAAAAGTTGAAGGTAAAGAAAAAGATCTTAATGACAACTTACATAAAATAAAAAGACATTTTGGTTTTACTCCCCAACATAACTCTTTTTATCCAAAATTAACTGTTAAAGAAAATTTAATCCATTTTGGTAAACTTTACAAGATTGATAAAAAAACATTAGAAAATAATATCACTAGTTTATTAGAATTTACCAAATTAAGCCAACATCACAATAAACTTGCCGAACATCTTTCTGGAGGAATGCAAAAACGTCTAGACATTTCTTGTAGTTTAGTTCATAAACCAAAAATTTTAGTTTTAGACGAACCAACTGCAGATTTAGACCCAATTTTGCAAAAAGAAATTTTACATTTATTAGAAGAAGTTAATAAGCAAGGTATTTCTATTATCATCGCTTCTCATCAATTAGAACATATTGAAAAAATTTGTAATAAAGTTGCTATTGTCCATAAAGGTAGAGTTCAGAGTCATGGATTAATCGAAGATATCAAAAAACCTTTCCTAAAAGATCACTTTACAATTAATGTCCATTCAGGAAAAGAAAAAGCACATATTCTTGAAAAATTAAAAGGCCTACACTTCAAAAAAATAATTGATAAAAACCATAAATTAATAATTTATCCTGAGCACATTAAAGATACAATGGAGGGATTATTAAATATAATTAAAGATGAAGGACTAAACTTTTATGATATGGATGTACGTAAACCAACTTTAAATGAAGTCTTTGAAAAAATAGCTTTGGATGATCAACCAGAAGAAGAATAAAAGAGAAAAAAAGAGGGAAATAAATGAGAGCACTATATTTAATAACCAAAAAAAATATCAAAATCTTATTAAGATCTAAAGCTTCTGCTTTAATTATAATTTTTGCCCCCTTGCTTATCATTCTTCTCTTAGGATTATCCTATAATAATTCTGAACAATTTGGATTAAATATTGGCGTTTATTCCCCTTCATTCACAGACGATGTTAATTCTTTCGTCACCATTTTAGAAGAAGAAGAATTTACAATTACAAAATATGACTTACTAGAGAATTGTGTTGATGAAGTTAAAAGAGGAACGACCCATACTTGTATTGTCTTGCCAGAAAGTTTACAAATATCTGGCAACGAACAAAAAGAAGTTGTTTTCCACATTGACCCTAGTAAAGTCAATATTGTTTGGATGATTCAAGAAACTGTAAAAGAAAAATTTAATATTAAATCTCAAGAAATTTCTCAAGGTTTAGCGCAAGACGTTTTAACCAGAGTAGTTAATACTAAAACAAAAATTACTGAAAAAAACGCTGAAGTTGAAGCACTTAAAGAAAAAACTTCCTCTGCATCTTCAAAAACTAACACTGTTAAATCGAGCCTTGCTGGATTAGATTTAGTTGCTCCCGCAGCGACATACGATGTTGCAGCACTAAGTTCTGTAACTTCGGGCATGGAAACTGCAATTAAAAAAATTGAACAAGCCATCACTGCAGTTGATAGTTCTAATATGACTTCCAGTAAAGTTGCAATTAAAAAACCTTTACAAGATGCACTTGAAGAATTAGGTGGTACAAATGTTACTGGTACTAGTCTTGGAGGAATTATTACTTCATTACAAACTGATCTTAATGCTGCTAAAGAAAAATTAAGTAAAGCTTCTTCCGCCGTAAAGAGTTCTAATACCAACTTAGCCGATGTTTCTTCTGCTTTATCTGAAAGTTCTACTACTCTTGATAGTGTTCAAGCGGGATTAAACGAAGTTATCGCTAATATTGAAGGACAAAAAGTTACTGAAGCCGGAACATTAATTTCACCATTAACAACTAAAATAGAAAAAGTTAGTGAAGAAGGTACATTCTTAAGTTACTTATTTCCTGCAATCTTAATGTTAGTAATTATGTTTAGTTCTTTATTGTTAGGAACAACTTTGGTGATGATGGAAAAAAATAGTCCTGCTTTCTTAAGAAACTTTTTTCTCCCAGTAAGAAAAATGACATTTATTGTTTCTACTTATTTAACTAATTTGATTTTAATTATTCTTCAAATAGTAATTATTTTAGGAATTTCTTTATTCTTTTTGAAAGATTCTTTATCCTCATTACCAACCGTCGCACTAATTTTATTCATCGCTGCTTCTGTCTTTACATTTTTAGGAATGCTTATTGGCTATATCTTTATTTCAGAAGAAACAGCAATTCTGGCATCAATTTCTTTGGGTAGTGTGTTATTGTTTATCTCTGGAACAATTTTACCATTAGAAGGTATCTCCGTCATGCTTAGAAAATTCACCTACTTTAATCCTTTTGTAATTGCTGAAAAACTTATTCGTGAAGTTTTTATTTTCAACACTTCCCTAAAAGTAATCTGGCTAGATTTAGTTATCTTGTTAGGCTATGCCCTGGTCTTGTTTATTATAATCCTAATCTTAGAATCTATTCTTCATAAACATTTGATGCAACGATTTATGAGACATCATCATCGAGCACAACGAGAAAAAGGAAAGAAAAATAAAAGCGATGTTTGATTAATTTACAAAAACATTTATATCCTTCTTTAGTTTTATTTTACTCAATGAAAATAATCTCTATTACCGGAACACCAGGAACAGGAAAATCTACTCTTACTAAATACCTAGAAAAAAAATTAAAATTTAAACGGTTAGATTTACACCATTATTATAAACAAATTTCTACTGGTTATGATCGCAGTAAACAATGTTATGATATTGATTTGAAGAAACTAGAGAAATTGGTTAAAGATAAATCTCAAGAAAACAATCTGCTTGTTGATTCTCATATCTCTCATTTGTTAAAGAAAGTAGATTTGTGTCTTGTTTTAACTTGTTCTAATCTAAAAAAACTTGAAAAAAGATTAAATGAAAGAAAATATTCAAAGAAAAAAGTCCGTGAAAATCTTGATGCAGAAATTTTTCAAATTTGTCTGAACGAAGCTAAAGAAAGAAAACATCAGATTGTTGTTGTTGATACTGCAAAAAGATTCAGCAAAGAAGAGTTGGTTAAAAAGATAAAGAAATCCTTATAAATCTCCCCCCATTCTCAATTAAAATGGCAGCAATAACCGCACAAGAGAAACTGAAACTAAAAAAAATAGTTCATGAGTTACGTAGCCATAAGGCCCCTCATACTGAGTTTGTAACCGTTTACATCCCCACTGGTTATGATATGGTCAAAATCATTCAACATCTCGCAGAAGAACAAGGTACTGCTTCTAACATCAAATCTGCTTCTACTAGAAAGAATGTTCAAAACGCTTTAGAAAAAATGATTCAACATTTAAGAACTGTTGGCAATACGCCCGCAAATGGTTTTGCTGTCTTCTCGGGAAACGTTGCCGCAGGAGAAGGTAAACAAGATGTTCGCGTGTGGAGTGTTGAACCACCTATTCCGTTAAATACTAGAATCTATCGTTGTGATAAAAATTTTGTGACTGATCTTTTAGAAGAAATGTTAGTAGAAAAAGAAGTTTACGGCTTAGTTGTTATGGACAGAAGAGATGCCACTATTGCTTTATTGAAAGGTAAAACTATTGTTCCTTTACAAAAAACCCATTCAGAAGTTCCCGGAAAAACAAAAGCTGGTGGTCAATCCGCACAAAGATTCGCTCGTTTAAGAGAAGGTGCTGCTAAAGATCATTTCAAAAAAGTTGCTGAATATATGAAAGATCAATTTTTACATTTGGGAAAAGATTTGAAAGGGATTATCATTGGTGGCCCAGGCGTTACTATTAACGATTTTATGAATAAAGATTATCTTACTGGTGATGTAAAAAAGAAAATCATTGGTACAAAAGATTTGTCTTATACTGGCGAATTTGGTTTGCAAGAATTATTAGAAAGATCAGAAGATCTTCTTGCTGAAGAAGAAGTTTCTAAAGAGAAAAAAAGTATGCAACAATTCTTTAATGTTCTTAGAGATTTTCCAAAAAAAACAACTTATGGAGAAAAAGAAACTTTGAAAGCTTTGGAAATGGCTGCTGTTGATATCCTCCTTATTTCAGAAATCATTCCTGAAAATAAAATCTTTGAATTGGAAGAAAATGCTCAAACTTCAGGAGCAGAAGTGAAAATTATTTCTACAGAAACAAGAGAAGGAGCACAACTTCGAGATTTGGGTGGGATTGCTGCTATATTAAGATTTGAGATTGAATAGAAGATGAACCTGATCCAAGAATCATTTCAACGTTTATTTCCAGAAAAAGAATTCTCTTACCAAACATATTTTGAATATAATCGTAGACTATCTGACTTTAATGCCAATATCCATTTTAATAGAAAAAAGATTTCTCTCCATCTTAACTTGCAATGGAAAGATATTGATAATGAAATTAAAATTGGTTTGATTCAAACTCTTCTGCTTAAAGTATTTAAGAAAAAAAATAAATTTTCTACCCCTAATATTAATCTCTACAATAACTTCGTAAGAAATATTCCCACGTTAACTAAAAAAACTAAATCAGATCCTACCCTAGCAGATTCATTCTCCAGAGTTAACCAACAGTTCTTCTTTAACCAAATAGAAAAACCCAACTTAACTTGGGGTAGAGATTCAATCAGAAAATTGGCCAGTTATAATTTCCATGATGATACTGTTACTGTTTCTACCATCTTCAAAGATGCAAAAATAGAAATATTAGATTATTTGATGTACCATGAACTATTACATAAATATCATAAATTTAAACATAAAAATGGGCGAAGTTTCTTCCATACTAAACAATTTAAAGAAGATGAAAATCTTTATCCTAATAAAAACCAACTAGAAAAAGAAATAAACCAAATCATTAGAAGAAATAAGATAGTGCCTAAGAAACAAAGCTTCTTTTCATTCTTTAAGTAATTCATAAAGTTTATTAATAACTCATTAAAATTTCTGGCTATGGATTATTTAACAAAAAAATTATACATTCCCCTGATAATGGTTGGTCTAAGTATAGGAACAACCTCTTGTTTAGAACCAAAAAATATAGATGAAGCTTATAATTGGTGCCATAATAAAAAAACACACCAAAAAATCCGTACAACAGAAGGCTACATAACTTGTAAAGAAATAACAGCTTTATTTGAAAGCGGAGAGTAATAAAGTCTATTTTTCCCGTAAGCTTTAAAAAGGGAGCCAAATTATAATTATTTATGGTAAAAAAGAAATTTCTTTCCCATAACGCTATGGATAAAATCATGCGTGAAATTGGCGCTCTAAGAGTTTCAGATGACGCTAAAGAAGCTTTAGCTGAAGTTTTAGAACAAAAAGCTTTAGAAATCTCTGTTGAAGCAAAGAAATTTGCAGAACACGCTGGAAGAAAAACAATAACTGAGAAAGATATCCATTTAGCAAATAAATAATAATTAAATACAAAGGTGGTTTAATATGTATGAGAAAAAATTAGTTAGCGTAGGAAGCTTAAAGAAAGGCGACACAATCATTATTGACGGAAATGCTTGTAAAATAACCGATACTACTACTTCCAGACCAGGAAAACATGGTCATGCCAAAGTAAATATGATGGCTGTTGGAATGCTTGACGATAAAAAAAGAAATTTAGTCATGCCTGGTCACGATAAAGTTGAAGCACCAGTAGTTGAAAAGAAAAATGCTCAAGTATTATCCATTGCTGGCAACATTGCCAATGTCATGGACACAGAAAATTATGAAACTTTTGACTTAGAAATCCCGACTGAATTAAAAGACCAAGTGCATGAAGGTTCAGAAGTATTATATTGGATTTTAATGGGACTAAAAGTAATAAAACAAGTTAAGTAGAGGAAATAAAAATGGTAAAATTCGAAGAAGCAATGGCAAGAAAACAAAAGAACATTTTTGTTTGTAGATCCTGTAAATCAAAAATTCGTGCTCCTAGTCTTAAGGTCGCACAAAAAAAAATAAGCTGTAGAAAATGCAGTGCAAAAAAACTTCGTCCGAAAAGGAAGAAGTGATAAAAATGCATGAAATAGCATTTTTAGCATGCAAAATTTCACCTGTGAAATTTTTTGCATAAACATTAAAAATAAAAGAGCGTGATAGATGTTGTTTGAACCTATAGTTACATTCATTTTAAAATTTAAGTATATTATTCTTTTCTACTTAGCAATTATAATTTTCTTTTATATTAAAAGAAAACAATTAGACTTTCAAGCAAAAATCATTGTTCTTTACCGAATGAAATTCGGATTAAGGTTTATCGAAAAATTTGTTAATAAGTTTAGAGAACCAACTATTCTTTTAGGTTATATTGGAGTTGGAGCAGGTTATGTTGGTTTAATCTTTATCTCCTATATCCTTGTCAAAAACTTAGTCGATTTGGTAATAAAACCAAGCGCAGTTTCTGGAGTGTCATTAGTTCTTCCAGGAGTTAATGTTCCCGGTTTAGGGGTGTTACCATTTTGGTATTGGATTCTTGCTATTTTCATGATTGCTTTAATACACGAATTTGCTCATGGAATTGTTGCCAGAGCACATAAAATTGAAGTTAAAAATACTGGTATTGTTTTATTAGGTCCCATCATTGGAGCTTTTGTTGAACCAAACGAAAACAAATTAAGAAAGCAAAGTGATATTGCTCAATATTCAGTCTTAGCAGCAGGATCATTCTCAAATATTCTCCTAGCCATTGTCGCTATTTTATTACTTAACTTTCTCTTTATGCCTTTACAACAAACAATGGTAGAACCAACAGGTTTTACTTTTGATGCTTATGTTAACGAAGAATATCCTTTTGCAAAAGCAGGCATTCTACCCGGAACCCTTATCACCGGAATTGATAGTAGTACCACCTTCAAATTTGAAGAATTCAGTGAAAAATTATTCTGTACAAATCCGGGAGATAAAATTTCTGTTAATACTCCTCAAAAAAAATATCCTTTAGTTTTAGCAGAAAGTCCTGATAATCCAGGAAAAAGTTTTTTAGGTATCCAAGAGATCCATAATGAATTCGAACTTAAAGAAAAATTTAAAACTCCGGCTTGGGAAGCAACTTATTATTCTTTAGATTGGATTACTGGTTTCTTAAAATGGTTATTTATTCTTAGTTTAGGAATTGGTTTGTTTAACTTACTTCCTCTTCCGATTGTCGATGGTGGTAGAATGATGCAAGTATTCCTCCATAAATTACGTGGAGAAGAAAATGGCGAAAAATGGTACAGAAAAATTGGCATGTTTTTCTTACTTGTTTTATTATTAAATCTATTCTACCCTATGATTAGGGGCTGGTTAGGAATATAAGAACTTCTAAATAAAATAAACTAAAAGAAACTATTAAATAAAGAATTAAAAAATAAAAAAAAAGAATTAAAAAAAAATTAAGCTTTAATCAAATTTCTTAAACTATATTTCTTATTCAACAATAATTCTTGAGCAGGTAACTTTATTTTCCATCTCTCAACAACATAATCAAGAACAGTATTAAAAATAACATAAGATCCAGCAATTCCCATAGCAAATAAGATTCTTTCGTAAGCAACGATTGGAATTAAACTTACCCATGCTCCTGCTTCCATTGGTATAGTATAAAGCCATAACACACTACCAATTGCATGTGCAGTAAATGTTGCTCCTAAACTTCTCATTAACAAAAACTTCTTAGGAAATAAACTTCCTAAAATTGGAATTAACCAATATAATGAATAAAACCAAACTTGCCTCCCTACTGGATGAACCATAAATAAAACCATACAAATTGCTGGTACGATTGCTGTCCAATATTTTCTTTTATTCGCAAAATAGATTACTGCAAAAATCATTGGTAATAATCGTAACATGTTAATCCAAGTCCATTCTTTACCCACAATTAAATAATCAGCAATCTGAGCAAAGAAAACTATAATTCCACCAAAGACTGGACCTAAAAAAGCTCCTGCGGTTGGCCCAAAGAATTGGTACAATGTAAAAAACTGATTTTCCACTCCAAGTACTGGCGAAAAATTAATCTTCTTTCCAATTAATACTAAAGCAAAGAATATTAGTAGAAAAATTATTCTTTTTGTTGTAAATATCTGTTTCAAATCCATGTTAGACACCTCGTTCATAATTTTTATTAGATTTATTAATCAAATCTGTTTATTAAATTTATGTTTTAATATATCACCCACTAAATACAAAGAACCGGAAACAAGAACAAAATCATCTTCATTTGCTAATTTTAAAGCTTCTTT
>JABJOX010000012.1 GCA_018664115.1 Candidatus Woesearchaeota archaeon | reverse complement strand
GCTAAAGAATTGATTGCTTTCTCTTCAAAAGTAATCTTTTCTTTTTTACAAATATCTGTTAATACGTTAGCAATTGTCCGATACTCTAATTTGTGAAACTCAATCATCTGACAAGCTTTTCTTAACGCTTTAAACTTAGAATTATAAGGATCATTAGCAGTTAAGATTACCGGAAATGTTGATTTCCCAATCGCTTTTGTTAACGCTTGTAAACAACCTCTGTCTTTAACACCAGAAATATTATCAATCTCATCGATAAGAATTAATTTAGGTTTGAAGAATAATGATTGCTGACCAATTGCAGAACTTAAAAACGAATCCATATTAGCTTGATTTCTTAAATTTGAAGAATTAATTTCTAATAGATCAAAGTCTAATTGTTTCGCTAAAGCATAAACAGAAGATGTTTTCCCGTTACCAATTGGCCCATAGATTAAAGCGGCTCTCTGTTTCTTTTGTTTGTAACTAACAATGAAATCTTTTAATTCAGATACTGCTTTCTGCTGCCCAAATACTTGCGTCTCATTCTGAGGAGCGTATTTGGTTGTGAATAGAGTCATATTTGATTCAGAGATTTAATTACTTTAATACTTTTTGGTTATAGAGAAGAAAAAAAGAAAAAAGAAATTAATTAAAAATAGGGGCAAAATAATTTAATAAACAACTACCTTCAATGTTACTACCATAAACATTAATGGCCACTTTTCGCCCATTTATATTAAAAATATTGTGTTCATTCATATCCAAATCATATTGTTTGCCATCAATATACAAAGAACAACCCCACCATTTATCAGATGAAACATAATTATGCTCTTTGATATAAATTATATCAAAAGAATATTTTCCGCCAGGATAAACATCAGGAGCTTGGTTTTGAGTATACGTTTCATATAATTCAGGACCAACAAAGGAAGGCATATTTTTAAACGGTTCTCCAGAAACATAATAAATCCTATACTTCTTACCTTTTTCTAACGCTAAATTATTATAAACCAATTCGTAATCTGGCTCTGTTGAAACTTTAGAAACTTTTGGTGTACTTTTCTGAAACCTTGCCGCTCCAGTTAAAGCTTCATCATCATCAACAACATCAACAGTTTCTTCAGCGGTCTCAACACAACCAACCAAAAACATTGCTATAACTAACAAACTTAACAATAAAATTATTTTTTTCATTTAATACACCTCATTTTTTGAATATTTTACTAAGAAGAAGAAGAAGAAGGTATATAAATATTTCCTAAAAAATTATTTTTGGTGTGAGAAGAAAAAAAGAAAAAAAAGAAATTACTTTGCACAAACTAAACCCCTTAACTTTTTCGTTATTTTTTCAGAAGTAGCTTCACCACTAGGACCATTAGAACAAGATTCTGAATCAGTTTTTTCAATATCAAATTTTTCAGTACAATCCATCAGCCTGGTGAAAGTATCAACATTAAGAGGGACACCTTGACAATTCTCATCTTGATAAATAATTCTTTCAAATTCCCATTCCTCAGCAATACAATTACTATAACCTAAAATGTTTCGACAAGCACTTTTCCCAGTATATTCTTTTCCAGGAGATAAAGTTTTACCCATATCAAATCCTTGAATATCTACAAAGTAAGGAAAAACTTTAAATCTCAATGATGACCCATAAGCTTCTCCAGTCAAGGCTGCACCTTCCTCTCCATCAGCAGGAGTACAACTAACTAAAAACATAGCTACAACAAGCAAACTTAACAATAAAATTATTTTTTTCATTTATATCACACCTCGTTTTTTAATAACTAAAGTAAAATTCTCTCGCTTATATAATTTTCTATAAAACTTAACCCCTCTAACCTAGAAATCTATATAAACCGCAACAAAAAACTTTTTTGTATGAAAAAGGGGCTGACTTATTCAAACGTTTTACTTATGCCTAAAAAGACTCCGCTAAGTTCTAGAAGTGAAGCGGACGTTAAAACTAAGTTCACTAAAAACATTACATTAAATGTGCCTTTAGTAAGTTCTAATATGGTTACTGTTACTGAACATAAAATGGCCATTGCCATGGCTAGACGTGGAGGCATTGGAGTTATCCACCAGTTTGGAACAATTGCAGAACAAGCAGAAGAAATTAGAAAAGTTAAAAGGAGTACTAGTTATATTATTGAAGATCCAATTTCTATCCAAAATAATGTTACGATGGAAGAAGCAGTAAATATGATGCAAGAAAAAAGCGTCACCAGCATTTTAGTTAAAGAAGAAGATAAATTGGTTGGAATTTTTACTAAAAGGGATTATTTGTTTGAAAACGATTTAAGAAAACCAATTAGTTTAGTAATGACCCCTAAAGAAAGACTCATTACAGCTGAATACGGGATTGATTTAGAAGAAGCAAAGAAAATTCTTCATCAACATCGAATTGAAAAACTTCCTTTAATGTCAGATGGAAAAGTTAGAGGATTAGTAACTACTAAAGATATTAGCAGATTAGAGAAATGGTCTCAAGCATGTCGAGACCGGAGAGGCAGATTAAGAGTTGCTGCCGCTTTAGGGGTTAGAGACAGTTTAGAAAGAGGAAGAGCCCTAATTGCTGCTGGTGTTGATGTTTTAGTTTTAGATGTGGCGCATGCCCATTCAGATTTTGTGATTGAAAAATTAAAAGAATTAAAAACAAATTTTCAGATAGATATTATGGTTGGTAATATTGGTACGGCTGAAGCAGCTAAAGATTTAATTTTAGCAGGAGCAGATGGTTTGAAAGTAGGAATTGGCCCTTCTAAAGTTTGTAGTACCAGAATAGTTTCTGGAGCAGGCATTCCACAACTTACTGCAGTAATGGATGTTGTTGCTGTTGCTAAACAATATAACATTCCTGTTTGTGCTGATGGTGGAATGAAATATTCTGGAGATGTTGCTAAAGCTATCGCCGCCGGTGCTTCCACAATTTATTCAGGCAGTTTCTTTGCTGGAACTGATGAAGCCCCAGGAATGATTATTATGAAAGACGGTAAACGTTATAAAAAATATCACGGCAGTGCTTCTTATGAAAGTAACCATAATCGACAAGAATCTCAACATAAAAAACAATTCAAAAAACGTTTGGATTTATTTGTAGAAGGCGTTTCTAATTTAGTTAACTATAAAGGGCCAGTAAGTGAAGTAATTAAAGGCTTAGTTAAAGGTTTGAAAAGTGGTATAAGTTACTGCGGTGCTCGAAATATTCAAGAAATGCAAGCGAACGCTGAGTTTATCGAGATTACTTCTGAATCCTGGCGAGAAAGTACTACCCGAGGAATGAAACTTTCTGAGTAAATATTTATAAAGATTTCCGAGCATAGTAAAGAAATATTAAAAATCCACAAAGATTTTTAAATAACCTCATTCTCACTAAATAAATCATGGAATTACCTAAGCGATACGATCCAAAGGAAGCTGAACCGAGATTACAGAAGTTTTGGTTAGAAAATAATACATACGCATTCAACGCAGAAGATACAGAAAGAAAAATCTTCTCCATTGATACGCCGCCACCAACAGTTTCAGGGAAAATGCATATGGGTCACGCTTTCAGCAATTCTCAACAAGATTTCATTGCTAGGTATAAAAGAATGCAAAACTTCAACGTTTTGCAACCTTTAGGAACTGATGATAATGGATTGCCTACTATGCTTCTGATTCAAAAACTAAAGAAAGTAAGAGCAAATTCTATGGAAAGAAAAGAATTCCGAAAATTAGTTTTAGATGTTTTAGAGAATGAACTTAAACCAAGTTATATTGGTGATTGGAAAGGGTTAGGAATCAGTTGCGATTATAATGTAAACTATTCAACTATTGATCCTCACGTTCAAAAAATTTCTCAGAAATCATTTATTGATTTGTATAAAGCAGGCCGAGAATTTAGAACTAAAGCCCCGGCAATGCACTGTCCGAAATGTCAAACTGCAATTTCACAAGTAGAATGTGAAGATTTAGAAATTAATTCACACTTTAATGATATTAAATTCAAATCAGATGGTGAGGATTTAACAGTTGCCACTACCAGACCAGAATTATTACCTGCTTGCGTAGCTGTTTTCTATCATCCTGAAGATAAAAGATATCAACATCTGAAAGGCAAGACTGCTAAAGTTCCTTTGTTCGATTTAGAAGTTCCAATTTTGGAAGATGAACGAGCAGATCCAGAAAAAGGAACAGGATTAGTAATGTGTTGTACTTTCGGAGATCAAACAGATATGGAATGGCAAAAAGCACACCAACTACCAATCAGAGAAGCGATTAGTAAAGATGGAAAAATGACAGAACTTGCCGATAAATATCAAGGAATGAAAATTGAAGAAGCAAGAAAAGAAATAATTGAAGAATTAAAAGAAAAAGAACTCTTAACAAACCAAAAACCAATTACTCATACTGTAAATGTTCACGAAAGATGTGGCACCCCTATTGAATTCATCAACTCCAAACAATGGTTCATCAAATATCTTGATTTGAAAGATGAAATGTTGAAATGGGGAGAAGAGTTTGAATGGTATCCTAAACATATGAAAAACCGTTATGACAATTGGGTTAAAGGTCTTGCCTGGAACTGGTGTATTTCTAGACAAATACCTTACGGAATTCCCTTTCCAGTTTGGTATTGTCAAGATTGTGATGAAGTTATTTTAGCTAGAGAAGAAGATTTGCCTGTTGATCCTTTAGAAGATAAAGCTCCAGTAGAAGCATGTCCAAAATGTCAATCAAAAAATATTATCCCGGAATCAGACATTATTAATACCTGGGCAACCTCTTCATTAACTCCAACAATTGTTAAAGAATTGTTTAAAGGTAAACCAGTTTATGAACAATTAATTAATCATCCCGAAGATATGCGGCCACAAGGGCATGACATTATTTCATTTTGGCTCTTTAATACAGTTGTAAAAAGTAAATTACACTTTAATATGAAACCTTGGAAAATAGTTTTCATTTCCGGTTGGATGTTAGATCCGAAAGGGAAAAAGATGTCCAAATCTAAAGGTAATGTTGTTGAACCAAGAGCAATGATTGAAAAATATTCTGCAGACGCTTTAAGATTCATGTCTGCTGGTTGTAAGTTGGGAGATGATTTTCCGTTCCAAGAAAAAGATTTGCTTACTGGTCAAAAATTTGTTAACAAATTATGGAACGCCTCTAAATTTGGAATTATGCATTTAGAAGATTACAAATATGGAGAAGTTACAGAAGTATTTGATAAATGGTTATTGAGTAAACTGCATCAAGTTATCAAAGTCTCTACAGATTCATTTGAAAAATATGAATATAGTAAAACTAAATCTGAAGTAGAGAAATTTTTCTGGCATACGTTCTGTGATCAATATCTAGAGATTGCTAAAGATAGATTATATAATCCGGACGTTAGAGGGGAAGAAGCTAGAAAAAGTGGCCAAGAATCTTTGTTTCAAACCATTCTGGCAGTAATTAAAATGATGGGCCCGATTATGCCCCATATTACTGAAGAAATTTATCAATTATATTTTGCTGAAAAAGAAAATGAAAAAAGTGTTCATACTTCTGCTTGGCCAGAATTTAAACACGAACTGGTAAATGAAGAAACTGAATTAACTGGCGATTTAGGGGTAGACATCATTAATGCTGTTCGAAAATATAAATCTGAAAAACAAATGTCTCTAAAAGAAGAATTGAACGAACTAATTTTAGTTAGTTCAGAAGACAACTTTAAAGAGATGATTTCTTCTATTGAAAACGACTTAAAAGCAGTATTAAAAGTTAAAGAAATTAAGTTTTCTGGTGAAACTTCTTTAGAAACAGAAAAGTTTAAAGTATCTGTGGGTATTTCTTAATCAATAATAATTAAACTATAAAAAAGGTGATTATAATGTTTGATAAATTTAAAGTTAAAAGAGCTGGTAGAAAGATTGAAAGAACTGCAATTTCTTTAGCAGAATTTAATGCTTCTGCAATTAAAGCTAAAATGGATTTTTTAGCAAGAAAAACCGATAAAAAAATTAGTGATGAGTTTATTCTCAGAATAGTTGAACACCAATTAGAAGACTTTAATAAATTAGCTCAGGGTGGAAGAACTATTAGAAGAAAAATTCAAGAACTAAAAAATATTCCCACCAATAAATTTCTTAGAGAAATTAAAAATCTTCGGGATGGATTAAGGGTATTAATGAAAAAATATCTACAAGTTTTAGAAAAAGAACACCATAACTTAGTCCATAATGATTATGCTCAATTTTCTGCTAATTTTAAAAAAGAGAAAAAAATCTCTGTAAAAGCTGAATCGACATTAGGGCTATTAAAAATTAAAGTTGCAGAACTAGAAGCGCTTAAGAAAAATAATAAGTTAACTATAAGCCATGGTAAAGGGGCAATTTATGGTGCTGAATCTTTAGTTTTAGCAGCAAGTATGAGCGGTCAAGCTGGTTATATCGAAGAAGATGCTTTGAAAAGCATGGTTCAAATTGGTGTAGGTTTAGTAATTATAATATTATTATGGAAAATATTATGGGGATTATTTATATTCGTAGTGGTAATTGCGGCTATTGGAGCAGGAATTGGCTTTATGAATAAAAAATAGCAAATCTCTAAAAAATATGTTTAAATAAGCTTAAAATTCCGAAAGCTTTTTAACTAACAATAGAATAATAAGAGTAGAGGGCGTGATTACTTACGTTCAAAATAATAAAAATCAAACAGTGAGGTGTTTAAAAAATGGAAGCATATTGTGTTAAGTGTAAAGCAAAACAAGAAATGAAAGACGGTAAAGAAGTTGCTATGAAAGGTAAAGGCGGAACTCAAAGAAGAGCTATGAAAGGATCCTGTCCTAAGTGTTCAACAACTATGTTTAGAATTTTACCTAAGAAAGTAGATTAATTTCTTTCTTTTTTTTTGTTTTTTTATAATAAATTTTAATTAAAAAATAACTATTCTTTCTTCAATTCATACCCATCCTTAGTATCGCCAACAACATAACCGAACTTAGCAATCTTCTCTCTTAAATCGTCAGCTTTCTTCCAATCTTTATCCAAACGAGCAGATAATCTTTCTTCAGCTAATTGAACAACTTCTTTGGGGATCTTATCAACTTTTAAATCTTTCAAGCCTAATCCGAAAACTTGATCAAATTCAAGTAAAGTAGAATATTTATCTCCAACAGATAACTTCTCATCTTTAAGCACTTCCCACATGGTTGCTAAAGCCTGAGCAGTATTAAAATCATCATTAATTTCTTTAATAAAGCGATTCAAATATTTCTTATTAACTTTTACTTTATTCCCAGTTTTAATTTCTAAAACTTTATCATATAATCGCTTCAAAGAAGTTCTAGCCCCATCTAAAGCAGAAAAACTAAACATTAATGGCTTTCGATAATGTGTCCCTAAACAAAAATATCGATAATCAAGAGGACTATAACCTTTCTCTTCCAAAACACTTAAAGTCAGAAAATTATCACCAGACTTAGCCATTTTTTCTCCTTTTCCCAGAATCAAAAATTCGTTATGTAACCAATACTTAACCCACGGTTTCTTACCAATAGCTGCTTCTGATTGTGCAATCTCATTAGTATGATGAACAGGAATGTGATCAATCCCGCCACAATGAATGTCAAACTGTTTTCCTAAATATTTCATGCTCATTGCTGAACATTCTAAATGCCAGCCTGGATATCCAGTTCCAAAAGGAGATTCCCATTTCATTCCCTGATCCTGAAATTTAGATTTGGTAAACCATAATACAAAATCATGCGGGTTCTTTTTATTCAAATCTTTATCAACTCGAGCTTGACCTTCCACTTCTAAATCTAATCTTGCCAATTTACCGTAATCATTCAGTTTAGAAGCGTCAAAATAAACATTTCCTCCAGCAGTGTAAGTGAACCCTTTCTTTTCTAACACTTTTACAAAAGCAATCTGTTCTTTAATGTGGTCAGTAGCTTTAGGAAAATATTTTGGAAGAATAAAATTAAGTTTAACCATGTCATCTTTGAACGCCTGAGTATAAAATGCAGCCACATCCCAAACAGTTTTCTTTTCCCGTTTAGCACCTTTCAACATCTTATCTTCGCCTTCATCAGCATCGCTTGTTAAATGACCTACATCAGTGATGTTCATCACATGTTTAACTTTATAATCATTAAACAAAAGAACTCTTTTTACAAAATCGTAAAAAAGAAAACCACGTAAATTTCCGATGTGTGCAAAATTGTAAACTGTCGGCCCACAAGTATAAAAACCAATTTCTGTTTTCTTAATAGGTTTAAACAATTCTTTTTTCCTGCTTAAAGTATTGTAAAGTTTAAGAGCCATAAAATAAAAAGAAACAATTAGAGTTTATAAAATTTTGTTCTCAATTTAAGAGACAATATCTTATTCAGAACGAATAAAAATATAAGTAAACTAATTATCCTAAAACCAGGTGATAAATATGTCTGCAGAATATGCTCATTTTGTTTTAAATGCAATGGAATTTGGTTTAATCGAAAAAGAAGATTCTGGATTAATGAAACCAGGAAAAGAAACGACATTAAACTCTTTCTATCAAGATCACAAATCAAGTATTGATCAAATTGCCAAACAAGCAGAAGAAGAATTATTCTTAAGAAGTTCAGATAATGGAAATTATCATTTTGTAGAACAGTTTGTTGCTGATTTTCCAACAAATCTTAAAGCAACGTTGATCCGTGAGTATGCTCATTTACCCGTTCATTTAGATGGTTTAATGGGAGCCTTAGCTTTCCATACCGATACCTATCAAAAACATAAACAATTAAGAGAAGAAATTAGCAATATGACTTTTGAAGAATTGTTTGAAAAAAAAGGATAAATAAATAGAAAAAAAATCAATTATTCAAACTTTACAGCAGTTCCGTAAGCTAAAACTTCAGCAGCCTGTGGCATAACACTAGAAGTTGTGAATCTAACCATTAAGATTGCATCTGCTCCCAATTTCTCTGCTTCTGCAGTCATTCTGGAGATGGCTTCTTCTCTAGCCCTAGAAATCATTTCTGTATAAGATTTAATTTCTCCACCCACAATCGTTTTCAGTCCCGCCATAATATCTCGACCAACATGTCTTGATTGAATAGTGTTTCCTCTAACCACACCTAAAATCTCTTTAACATTCCTTTCTGGTATATTTTCAGTTGTCGCAATTATCATATTTACCTCACCTAAATATCAAGAACATCTGCTTTATTTAAACTTTCTTCCATTATTTTGTTCAATTCTAATTTACCCAATTCCCTAGCAATCTTCTCTGGATTAGTTTTCGTAGCTGGATTTTTCGGACCCAATAAACAACATATCTCTGGCCCGGAAGAAACATCATAAGTACCAATCTTCTTAGCCAAATCAATAATTTCCTGTTTGTCAAAAGTCAATACTGGCCGAAATATTTCTAATGATAAATTCTTGGTAATAACTTTCAGATTGCTAAGTGTCTGACTGCTTACTTGAGCTAGATTCTCGCCAGTAATCAAATATTTCGCTTTTTCTTTCTCAGCAATCAATTCTGCAGTCTTAAACATTAAAATCTTCGAAAGAATAAAATAATCACGATGATCACATTTGGTAGTCAAATCTTTCAAAACTTCCGCAAAAGGAATTAAATAAACTTTTTTCAACTTAAGAATTTTAGCCAATTCTTTAACTTTATCCAATTCTTCTTCTCCAGTTAATGGCATCTGATGAAAATGGACGGCAATAATCTCTAAACGTTTCTGCATTAAATGAATTGCTACTGGACTATCAATCCCTCCTGATAATAAAGCTATACCTCTTTCCATAAAGATAAGATTATCCCTCATTTTATAAGATTTATTGTTTCTGAGAAGTAAACAAACACATTCGAAACTGATAAACTTTAAATAGAATGAGATATTCTTAAAACTAATTAAATTAAGTTAAATTAAAAAAGGTGATAATAATGGTAACGGAATTAACAAAAAAAGATATTAAAGAAATAGAAGAAACAGAAAAAGAAGAACTAAAAGAAGAAAAGTTCTTAATAAGAGAAGATTACGATATCAACAAATTAATTAATCTTATTAAAAATGGAAATAAAAATAAAAGCAAAATAAAAAGAATTCTACGTGTTATGGGAAGATTTGAAAGTCGTTTAGAAAGAAATCATCTTAAAATAAAAGAAGCATTTAAAGATCAAAAACTTAAATTAAGTAAAACAGAAAGGTTGAAAATAGAAAGTATTTTTGCACAAATAAGCGTCTTTGATGCAGATACTATTGCAAAAATTTCTAAAATCTCAGGAAATTTCAAAAAATTATTAGATAACGAAGAATGGGATAAGCTCCTAAAAGAAGCAAACAAAGAAAAAGAAGAATTAGAAGCATGGTTATTTTTAGATAAAGAACTAATTAAACTAGAACAAGAAATAATTACTAAATGGGAATTAGAGCAAGATGAAGGGAAAAAATTAGAGTTAATCAAATCAGCATCAGCATTTCTGCATGGCGAAGATGCCGTCATTCGTGTTGGAATGCACAATATAACCCTTATTGCTCACGACTTAAGTGAAAAAATAAAATCTGGAAAAATTAAAGGGAAGTCAAAAGAAAAGGTTATTCGAGATTATATGAAAACAACCCCTAAATGTAAATGGAAACTAGTAGCACACACACACAAAAATATAAAAATAGAATTATGGACAGAAAAAAAATCAGACGTGCATTTTGATTTGAATAATCCCAAAGGGATAGGTGTGGTTGAAGAAACTGCTTCCACTCTGAGAGGGTTAATGATTGTTAAAGAAAATGGAGACGTTGAATTTGAACCAACATCATGGCACTCATCGTTACCTCTTTGTCCATCAATACAATATGGGTTATCTTTCAATGAATTTAAAAGAGCAGGATTAAGTAAACCAATAACGCTTTCATCTTCAGGTAGTTCCCAACCCAAGTATGGAAAATATAGTCAGCAAATTTCTCCAACAGAAGGTGGACATTTAGGAAATGTTCCTTTAAGCCAAAGAAATAAACAAAGCATAGCAACGCAAAGAAATTTCAGGTAATTTATTTATTTCTTTTCTTTTTTCTTTTAGAAACTAACAAAACATAAAAAATGTTTTGGAAGTCCCGAAAACAAGTAAATGTTTTCGATACATTTATTAACTTTTTTTATCTTTTATCTTAAATGAAAAAAATATCATTACTTATTTTCTTAATTGTTGTCATATTAGCAGTCCCATTAGCTTTAGCAGAAGAAGATAACCTTTACCTCTACGATTCTTTAGAATTATACTTGAATGTAAACGGAGAATTTGATCTAAAAAAAGAGGGCAGTTCCGCTTCTTTAAAAGATGTCAATGCTCAACTGTTATTATATCCCCAAGAAAGTTACCGACAAAAATTACTAAATATTGATACGGAAGGACAAACTAAAGAAGACCAAGTTAATTTTGTCTGGAACGACCAAAAAATTGAAGAAAAAGAATTTGGTTATTCAGCAATAATTAAAACAAACAATCAAAGAACAGAAGTAAAAACAAAAATCCCATTCCCATTAAAAGGTATTGATGATTATAAAGAATATCTTTTACCCACAATAACAATTGATTCAGACAATCAAAAAATCATCCAAAAAGCTACAGAACTTGTTGAAGGTGAAGACGATGCTTTCAAAGTAGCATTTAAATTAGCAAGTTGGGTAGAAGAAAATGTAATCTATGATTTAACAACACTAAATGCAGAAACCTCACAAAAAGCTAGCTGGGTGTTAGACAATAAAAATGGAGTTTGTGATGAAATGACTTCTTTGTTTATTGCGATGAGTAGAGCAGTTGGTATCCCCGCCAGATTTGTTTCCGGAATTTCTTATACTACTTCTGAACTATTCGATGAGAACTGGCAACCACACGGCTGGGCAGAAGTTTATTTTCCAGAAATTGGCTGGGTAGATTTTGATATTACTTTTGGAGAATATGGATATATTGATGTAACCCATATTAAATTAAGAGATGGTTTTGACCCTACAGATGCAGCAACAAAATATAAATGGTTAGCTAACGATGTAAGTTTAGAAGCAAAAGAATTAGATTTTACAGTCAACATTAAAGATCAAGGTAATTCTGAAAAAGAAATGATTCTTTTAGAACAAGAAATACTTGCTAAAGAAGTAGATTTTGGAAGTTACAATTTAATTAAAGGAATTATGAAAAATGCTGCTAATTATTATGCAGCAACGACTTTACAATTAGCCGTTCCAAAAGAATTAGAAGTTTTAGGAAGAAATAAAAGAACTATCCTGTTAAGTCCGAACGAAGTCAGAGAAACTTTTTGGATTGTTAAAGTAACAAAAGATCTTAATCCCCAATCATGGTACCAATTCCCCACATTAATTTATTCAGAAAAAAATGTTACTGTAAGGGATAGTTTCAAAGCTCAGTCAGGGAATAATTTTTATTCAAAAGAAGAAATTGAAGAACTTACTGTTAAAGATGAAGAAAAAACATATTCTCGTAAAATATCTTTCACCTGTAATTATCCTAAAGAATTAAAATTAAATCAAAAAGCTGAAGTAAAATGTAAACTAAAAAATTCAGGCAATGCTAATTTGAATGATGTCAACTTCTGTTTGGACAACATCTGTGAAATAGTTAATCTTCCTATCAATCAAGAAAAATCAACTGAACTTGCGATTAAAGGAGAAACTGTGGGCTGGAATAAAATCATTATTAGTGCAGAAAATGAAGAAATAGAAAAAAAATCATCATTAGAGTATGTTGTTCTGGATGAACCAGTAATTGAAATCAAAACAACTTTACCAGAAAAGATAATTTATGGTAAAAATTTCCAAATAATTATTAATTTAGAAAAAAATTCATTTACTGTTCCAAAAGAGATTATTATTTCTGTTAAAGGGTTAGGAACAGAAAACAAGTGGGAGATTTCTGAATTAAAAGAAAAAGAAGAATTAATTCTAGATTTTGCTGGTGAAAGAACTAATAACAAAAACAAATTCAAGATTATAACTTCCTGGAAAGATAAAAATGGAGAATCTTATTCTGACCAACAAGAAGTGGTTATCATCGGAGAAGCAGATGATTTTATTGATAAAGTTAAAATGTTATTAAATGGTATCATTAGTTGGTTCTATTAATCAAATAGAAATTAAAAAAATAAAAAAATAAAAAAACAATTAGAATTTATCTTTTTCTCTTACGAGTTGCTGCTGCTTTTTTACCAGCTTTTCTTCGAACTGCAGTTTTTTTCTTACGAGTAACCGCTGCTTTCTTACCAGCTTTTCTTCGAACCGCAGTTTTTCTTTTCTTAGTAGCGGCTGCTTTCTTGCCAGCTTTTCTTTTTACAGCTTTTTTTCTCTTCCTAGTTGCTGCTGCTTTTTTTCCAGCTTTAACTTTTTTTGGGGCCTTTCGTTTTGCAGGTTTTCGCTTAACTGCTTTCTTCTTAGCAGGCTTTCGCTTAACTGCTTTCTTCTTAACAGGTTTTCGCTTAACTGCTTTTTTCTTAGCAGGTTTTCGCTTAGCTACTTTTTTCTTAGCTACTTTTTTCTTAGCTACTTTCTTTTTAGCTACTGCCTTCTTTTTAGCTACCTTTCTTTTCACTGCCTTCTTCTTAACTACTCTTTTCTTAACAGTTTTTTTCTTGGCAACTCTTTTTTTTACAACTTTTTTAGCCATCG
>JABJOX010000013.1 GCA_018664115.1 Candidatus Woesearchaeota archaeon | reverse complement strand
CACTTCTGTATCATTAAGCATCATAAAGACTAAATCGTTACTGTCAACAGTAATAAATCGGGATTTAATCTTATCGTTATGTTTAACTTCAGCAATACTTTTTAGACTATCAGCAATCTTTTTATTTTCTTTTGTTAAAGGAGCAGAAATTTTAATTTTAACACCTTTCTTTTTAGCGATTTCTAAATTTGCTCTTAAACCTTCAACTTTTCTCATGAAACCTTTATCGGTAGTCATAATATTAATACTGCTTTTAGCATCTTTAATTAGTAAGTCTAAGTGGTTATAAATATTATTTCTTCCTCTTAAGCAACCGCTCAATTCAGAAGGGTCAACCAAACTAATTCCATTAGTATGTAAACTTTCTAATTCCACTAACAATGGTGAAGTTTTAATTGAATCTAATCTTTTTACTTTTTCCAAAGCGTTAGCATGCATATTTTTCTTTACTCGGTCCACAACTTCAGTTGGTGGAATAGCAATATATTTAATTGGTTTTCCTAATTTCATTACTACAAATCCTTTTTTCTCTAGACTTTCTAAAACATCATAACTTCTAGAACGTGGAACGTCAGCGATATCAGAAAGTTCTCCTGCAGTAGATACACCTCTACTTAATAAAGCGGCCCATAATTTAACTTCGTATAAATTAAGATCGAAGTAGCGCCTTAGTTTGCTTAATAATTCATCTTTTACAATCATTTTTTTTCAAAACCCCCCCTTTTTTTCACAAAAGTAATTTTTGTTACTTGATTATCAGTAAAACGAACTACTATTAAAAGGTTGTGGTTTTTCAAAATATAGTCAGAAATACTTTTAGGGATTAGTTACCATTCTAACTTGTACCTTAAGAGAGCAGCTATCCCTCCCAGGCCATCAAGTCTTTGACCGCTTTCTTGTTGTGAAGAGATGATGTTGATTTCCCCTTGGAGATGATCAATCTTTTTCATTAGTTCATCTAGTTCTAAGTAATTTCCTGTGGATCTCTGTTGTTGAATGAAATCATCGGTGATGAGAAGTTTACTTATTGCTCCCGCAGCGATTGCTTTTTTAACTTCTTCGAAACCATAGACCGCCAAATTGTTTTTACTAATTTCATTTAATAGGTCATCCATTAATAGTTTTTCTTTTCTAGTTCGTGAAGAGCCCATAATCTTATTTAATTCGGGACGTTTGATGACTTCATCTATTGATCTTTCACTAATGTCAGAACAAGTTGCCAAAACAATTTTCTTTTTTAATTCTAGGTTATTAATTTTTTTGAACAAATCTTCTTTCCAGAAAGCAGGTGAGGCAACAACAATATTTTCAGGAGAATATCTTTTGTTATATTCCTCTAATGATTTAATGATTTCAAGTTGAAAATTTTTTTTAATTTCTACTGTTTGTGCTTTTTTAGCTACTTCACCAACCATCTTTAAAATGACTTCATAACCAAATTTTTTTGTTAAAGCAAAGATTGCTTCTTCACGATCAAAAATACAAATAAGATAATTATATCTTTTTTCTGTAGCTTCTTGTAATTTTTGTTTTTGATATTCCAACCAGGAAACTTTTTCAATAATAAATTCTGTTCCTAATTCTAAAGCAATTGCTTGATAACTATCTTTAGGGATTTCTTCAGGAGCTTCTTTAATTTTGCCGTTAATTCTTAAAGTTTCTCCAGAAGAACCAAAATCAATTGTTTCTGCTTCGATTTTAACAACATAATTTTTTTTGGCAACTTTGGCGTTTTCTCCTTGGCCAATTTTAATCTTTCTAGTGGTTTTCCCTTTAATGAAATCTCCAGGATCAATTAAATGACTTAAATACCAAAGATCTTCTGGTTCAGTTATTTTTAATTTTACTTTTCCACTTTTAAAATCTGAATTGATTATTATCATCTTTAAGATAGAAAGTTGTGCAGTTATAAAAAGGTTGCTTTATTCGTAAAATGCTTCTCAATTGGGGGTGTCAATTTTATAATTAAAGTAATTTTATGATATTTGTATATCGAATAGTTTATATATAAAAAGAATTTATTAATTTATTACTATGGCAATCACAAATAAAAGAGGGCAAGCTGCTGGTGCGGCAGTACTTTTGGTTATTATCGCTGGATTATTGATTGGGTTTGTAATTTTACTGCCTCCTAGCGAAAGAGCAGAATTATTAGATGAAGATTACGGTGCAGTTGATTCAACGACTACAGATGATACAGATCTTGATGATGCAGTCATTGAGAAAAACTTATTGACTGTTTCTCCGGGAAGAGTAGATTTCTTGGGACATAAGGAAATTGAACATCCTTTACCAGTTGTTAACATTTATACTAAGACTGAAAGCAAAATAATTGCAGAAAAGAATATAGTTTATGCAAAAAAAGGGGCATTTTCAGGTGAACCAAGTAAATTCAAATTTGTTGTTCCCGATTTAGAAAATAGTGATAATCTTCTTTTAAGTTTTAAAGTTAATGAAGTTAAAGGGGAAGTAGTTATAACTTTAAATGGTGAAGAATTATTTAAATCTGAAGTTCAAGATGGTGATTCTTTTATTGTAAATATTCCTGCAAATTTGGTTAAAGAAGAAAATGAAATGCTTTTTAGTGCTTCTTCTATTGGGGTGGCATTTTGGGCAACGAATATGATTGATTTAGAAAGTGTTCAGGTAGTGGCAGATGTTACTAGTGTTGAAGCACAGTCATCAAAGAATATATTTTTAGTTTCTGAGACTGAGAAGAAAAATTTGGAAAAAGTAATTTTGAAATTTAAACCAGATTGTCAATTTACTGAAGTGGGAAAATTACAGGTTTTAATTAATGGTAACGAAGTATATTTTGCGGTACCTGATTGTGAACTTTCATTGGTTCCAATAGAATTTTCTCCTGAGTTAGTTTATCAGGGCGAGAACGAAATTGTTTTTAGGACAAACAAAGGAACTTATGTTTTATCTCATGTTTTGATTGAATCTAAATTAAAAGAAGTAGAATATCCAACATACTATTTTGAATTATCTTATGAGCAATATCAAAATGTTATTAATGATGAGTTAAGGTTAAGATTAGAGATGGACTTTGTAGATGTTGTTACCAGCAAATTTGGCGAATTGGTCTTCAATGGTCATGTAAAAGGTTTTGATACTAAAGAAGTTAGTTTTGCAATGGATTTAAGCGATGATCTTGTTCAGGGTAATAATGCTTTGAAAGTTAAACCAAAGAAAACTTTAGATGTTAGAGAAATAAAAATTGACTTAGTAAAATAAGTTGAATTTTATTTTTTTTATTTTTTTAAATTAAATAAAAGAGGTGAATAATGGGTATTACTGATGCCGTATCTGGTGCTGCAACTGGTGGTCAAGCGGGCCCTGCAACTGCAGGAGCTTATGTTGCAGGAAAAGAAATTGTAGGAGCAGCAAAAAATATTAGTTGGATTCTATTAGTGTTAGGTGTATTTCATTATATTATTAGAATTACTTCTGGAGCTTCAGCGATAACTTTAGTTTTCTCATTAACTTTATGTTTTTTAGGAGTTTATGCGTTATCCGCAAAATTGGATAAAGATCGGAAAGGAAGAATGGCTATTCTTATTCCAGTTACAGTTTTCTTTGTTTGGTATTTTGTTTTTGGAGCAAATCATAATCCCCAATTTTTAATTATTTTTTTATCAATATTTTTTGGCATTTCGATGATTTTTGGACTTTTTTCTAAAGGGTCAAGTTTTGAGCCTGAGATGTATGGATTTTTACCTGCACTTTTCTTTTTTTTGGATGTAGGATTAATTCCTTTTTTGATTAGGGATTTGAATTTACCAATAACTCCTTTAATGCAAAATTTAGTTTTATTTATGCCCTGGTGGGCCTTCTTTGGATTGTTAACCTTGCCAAGTGAGGCGAGTGACAATAAGAAAGTTAATTTTTTAGTGACCATCTTTAAAGTTGTTGGGATATTATATCTTGTTCTTGTAATTGTTGCTCCTTCGTTACCTAATGTTGGTTATGATGACTCTTTATTGCCAAGTGTGGGAGAACTTGAAGAAGCACAGGCAAATTTTAGAGCACAGTCACCAGATTTGGAAAATCCTGGATGGTCAAATTTAAAATGTATCATGGCGGGAAGATTTACTGATTTACCAGTATGTATTCAGGAGCGGCAGGAGAATTCACAATTAGAAGCGGCGTGTAAACAGAAAGGCTATAAAAAAGGCACTTTAGCATTTGTTGATTGTACAAAAGAACAGAAAGAAGAAGAAGCAAAATTAGCTTATTCTGCAGGAGGGTTTTATACTCCTACTGTTAAAGATCCAATGAAAGCTGAAATAAAAATTAATAAAGAACAATTAATTTCTGAATATGACCCAGAGTGGGGTTATTCAGCAGAAATTAATATCATTAATCCTAGCAAACAAACTTTTAAAGCGGCGGTGTTGTGTGATTTTACTGATAAAAAGAACAAAAAAGTTATTGATGGGAATTTTGATTCCTCTTCTGAATTTGAGATTTCTGAAGAAAATTATGGGGAAACTTTTATTTGTACACCTGCTGAGGAATTAGATGGTTCTTACACCTTAAACATGACTTTAAGATTATCTGGACTAACAACCGAATCTTATTTAGTAAGGGCATTTATGGGCACTGAGAAAGAAATTGAAGAAATGACTAACCAACAAGTTCGGGAAACAAAGGATGAAATTTTAAAAGAAATCAAATCTGCTAATATTGCTGCTCAATCTTTTTCAGCAAAAGATTTTGCAAGAATTAATTATTATTTTGGGCATACTAAAAGTAATGTGGTCATTGAAGATAAAAAGCCTTTACCAGTTTTGGTTTTAACTTTAGAAAATCTTGGTTCCGGCCAAGTTACGAAACTTGAAAATTATGAGCTGATTTTTCCTCCGGGAAATTTTGATTTTTCTGATCCGAGCTGTAAAGCTGATAACATCCAAAATCTTAATGTGAAAAAGAAAAAATTTACATTTAAACAATGTCGTTTGGAAGATTTCCCTTACTCTGATTTACAGTTGGGTGATTGGAGAAGGGAAACAATGACTGCTGTGTTGAAATATGATTATCAAATATTTAAGAAAGTGCAAATAAGTCCAAATCAAGAAAAGATTAGTTTAATAAAATGAAATTAATAAAATTTTTAGTGATCATTGTATTGTTTATGTTTTTGTTAGGTTGTGGTTCTAGTTCTGGACCCAAACAAGGGATACAGAATTTTAAACAAGGTTATGGTTCTTTAGATGTTAGGTTTTTAGATAATTCTCCTCCAGAGAAGATTTATCAGGGTTCTAAATTTAAAATGATTGTGGAGTTAGATAATCAAGCAGCTTATGATTTAGAAGGGGGGCAAATAAAAATTATGGGTGTAGATGAGAAGTTTTTTTTAATGTCTTCACCTCTAACAAACGACTTTTCTGTTTTAATGGGTAAAAGTTTGGTTAGTCCTTCTGGTGAGAAAATATTTGTTGAATTTGATGCTACAGCTTTAAATGAATTGTTTGAAAATGCAGAACGTTTTCAAAACCCATTTTTTGTTAAAGTTAGTTTTGATTCTGTGTTTGAATTTACAGATACAGTTTGCATTAACCCCAATCTCTATGAAGTTTATGATTCTGGTTGTAAGGTTCAACCTAAAAAAAGTTATTCTGGGCAGGGTGCGCCGGTGGCAGTAACAGAATTAGAAAGTGTTATTTATCCTTCTAGTGCGGGAACAGAAACAGAATTTAGGATTTTAGTTAAGAACCGGGGCAGTGGTAAAGCTAATTTGGTTGTTTTAGAAGGGGGAAAATTAGGTAATCAAGAATTGAAAGATTGTCATTTTCAGAATTCTGTAAAAGATTCTCAAGGAAAGAAAGTGCTTTTTTATAAAAAAAAGCAAGAAGATTTATTGATTTGTAAATTATTTCTTCGTGACCAGGTTTCTTATGAAACCACTTTATCTTTAGATTTTAGTTACAATTATGAAATCAGTAAGAAGCATCAATTAAACATGTATAAGTAAGATTTAAAGAGGGTGGTGAAATATGAAAAAGTTGTTTTTATTATTAGTGTTGTTTGTATTGTTTAATTTAACGTTTATTAATGCGGGTTCAATAAGTTATGAGCAAAATGATTTATTCTTTTTTGATAAATTTATTTCTTTGGGAACGGAAACAATTGAGAAGCCGGTTTTTTTCTTTTCTACTCCTTATGAAAGAATAGTTAATTCTTATCAAGATGAGATTAAGAAAGAAAGTGCAAAGATTATTGTTAAAGGAGAAAAGAAAGATATTAAAAATAAATTTCCTCAAGAAATAATTCTTACTGAGAATATAATTAGACTTGAATCAATTACAGTAGATGTTAATCAGAAAGTCATCTGGAAAAATGAACAGGAGAAGTTACAAGCTTTAGTTTATGGAGTACGAGAAATTTCGGGAATGAAGAGCGGTTTTATTCAACCAGGGGAAAGTTTTACTTGGCAGTTTTCAGAACCGGGAGAGTACACTTATGTTGATTCAGTAGTTATTGGCAGAACTGGAAAGATTATTGTTAATCCATAACAATTTTATACTATTGTTTTTTTTTACTAATTATGAAAATTGCAATTTTAGGTGGGGGAAGCTGGGGTACGGCATTAGCTGTACATTTAGCTAGGAATAATAATGATGTTAAAGTCTGGGAATTCTTTGAAAAACAGGCTCAAGAGATGCAGGAAACAAGAGTCTGCAAATTACTGCCAGAAGTTAAGTTGTCGGAGAATATTTTTATTTCACATAAAATGGAAGAAGTTTTAGCTGATTCTGAATTTATTTTATTAGTAGTGCCATCGGATAAAGTAGAATCAACTATTAGTACTGCGAAAGAATTTATTTCAGAACAATCCATAGTAATCTGTTCAAAAGGTTTTGGGCCAGATTTGAAATTTTTGAGTGATATCGTTGCGGAGAAAGTTTCTGGTTCAGTATTTTGTTTATACGGTCCAACACATGCAGAAGAAGTTTGCAAAGAAATGTTTTCAGGAATCGTTCTAGCTGGTGGAAAGGGTAAAGATGAGTTAATGAAAGTAATTGCTGCTGATAATTTGAAAATAGATTTAAGTGATGATCTTATTGGTGTACAGGTAAGCGCTGCTTTGAAGAATATTTTAGCGGTGTTTGTGGGCGTTTTAGATGGAATGGGTTTAGGAGATAACGCTAAAGCCTACATTATGACGCGTGGGTTAGAAGAGATTAAATCTGTAGGGGTTGCTTTAGGTGGAAAAGCAGAAACATTTTATGGTCTTGCAGGAATTGGTGATATGATTGTAACTTCAACTAGTGCACATTCTAGGAATCGATCTGTTGGTGTTGAAGTGGGTAAAGGTCGACCATTGCAAGCAGTTATTGATGAAATGCCAATGGTTGCAGAAGGTGTAACAACTTTAAAAGAAGCAATTGGTTTAAAGAAAAAGACGGGATTAGAGTTGCCATTGATAACTGGATTGTATGAAATCTTGTTTGATGGGAAAGATCCCCGGGAAATATTAAAGAAAATTTAGTTTTTTAATTTGTTTATTCTTTTAAAGCGGCTTCTAATTTCTTTTCATCAAAACCAACAATTACTGTTTCTTTAATTAATACCAGCTCTTCATCCTCTTTCTGGTCTTCATAATATTTGATGATTGTTACCGGAGTAGCAAATTGGTCTGATTTTTCAATCATTTCATCTCGAGCATGGTCACTTTCAGTAAGATCGTGTTCAATAAAAGCAATTTTCTTCTTTTTTAACCAATCTTTTAGTTTTGTACACCAACCGCAAGTAGGGATTGTATAAACATTGATTTCCATTTTAATTATCAAAAGATAAGCTTATTTAAAAATGTTCTGATTTATCAGAACGACAAAAAAATCTTATTTTTTTGAGTATGTTCTTATATATCATCTCTTGTTAATACTTGTTTCTAAAGTTTGATTATTAATTGTAACAATGTCTCCTTGTTCTAAAGCGTTCCATTGTAAGTTTGGGAGATTTTTTAGTTTTTCAGAACTGACAATAACCAGATTATCACTTTTACCCATTTTCATTTGATGGTATTGACTTTTATCTTGACTGAGGTAATGAACATATGATTCTTTTACCCTTGCTAGAATAAAATTTAATGCGGTATAATCTTGATATCTTTCGGTATCTGTTCTGATGGCGGTAATAACTTTATTTTCATCATAATCATCATAGTCCTCTTTAATTTCTGTTAGGACTGAATAAAATAATTTTTCGGAATCTGTTTTTCCGTCAACATGGAACCACTGGTCATAATCTATTTTTCCACGAAGCGTTCCGTTATGGCAAAAGACATAATTTCTAAACTGGAAAGGGTGGGTATTGTCATAGGAAATAACGCCATTTGTTGCTCTACGAACATGTAAAACGGCTAGATTAGTTTTTACTGTTCTTAATTCATTAATTTCTGAATCTTCGAAGACTGCTTTCTCTGATTTTTTAACAATCCATTCTCCCTGGTCTAAGTAAGCTATGCCCCATCCATGAGCGTGTTGATAAGTTCCTAATTCTGGATTATTTTCATGAAGTTCGTTTTCTCCTTTAGCCATTAGAATAAGATTATCTATTAATTGACTTAACTCAAAATCTCCTGCGGCAAATATCATTCTACACATTGTAATCTAATTAATATTCTTTTTTATTTAAATGTTTAATGGTATTCCAATTACAATATTTTTATATACTTAAACAAAACTTAAAATATTAAGATGGTGCAAAATGAAAAATTGGTGGATATTGATTGTTCTTTGAGGGAAGCTCTTGAAGAAGTGGTTTTAGATACGATTCAACATGCTTATGAAATTAGTGCAGAAAGATTAACACAAGAAACACTACAAGGGACAAGATATTTAGTGGCGGAATCAGCTGTTGTTGTTCCTAGTAAAGATGGTCAGACTTTATATTTAACGAGAGGGATTGAGAATAATTTGGTTTTACAGAATTTGTCTGGAGTTGAGAAACAACTTAAAACATCTGTTTATGTTGTTCATAATTCTCAGGAAGATATTGAACGAATTGGCTCTGATTCTAGTACGACAAAGTTTGATCTTGATGCTTTGACAATGTGTGATTATGGTGGCGGAGTAGATAGTGCTTCCGCTAATTTTACTTTACCTCTTGAAAATCCTGATCTATTAAATGGTGAACAAAGAAGATATGTTACTAGGGTTCTAACTGAAAACGGGGATTATGAAACTGCTGTTGAAAATTTAAAAATGATGGGTGCAGAAAAAGCTGTATTTAGTTTTCTAAGTCCAAAATCTTTAACCAATGTTTTTAATTATCGTGAAAGTAAAGGGTTAGAAACGCCAGCTTTAATTAGCCCTTGTGTTCTTTGGGATGTTGTTAAGAATGGCGGTTATTTTGCTGCTGATGTTAATGATCTTGATTTTAATGGTGGTAATTGGCACGTTCGAGCAGAGCCTTTAGATAGAACGAAGTTATAATTTTTTTAATTTTTATTCTGTTGGTTTTTCTTTAAAAACAATTAATCCATGGTCACGATATTTCTTTGTTTCTAAAGTAAAGAATGCTTCTTTCATTATTTCTTTTGGAATAGAAATCCCCCCCATAGCCGGATCAAAAATATGGTAATAATTATTTTCATAACCCGAAACAATAATAAAATTTGATGTGTTTCTTTTTTCATTTCTGATGGGTTTAGTGTTTAATCTTAAAAGAAGAAGATTATTTTTCTTTAATTCGTTTTTAATGTCTTTAAAATCAATTTCTTTTTTTTCAATAAGGACATTATTTTTTCCAGCTTCTTTTAAATGTTGCAAATCTGAGAATTTAGCTTGTTCAACATCTTCTTTTTTATAGCGATAAAACCTATAATCTGGGAAATTGTATTTTTTTGTTTCCACAATGACTTTTGGATTTAAGCCGGAAAGTTGAGCATAATTGGCTAAGGCAAAGATGGAAGAGCCCCGAGTAGGGAGATTAACAGTTTTTTTCCAAATCTCAAATTCGTTTTCTTTAGATAATTTTATTTTTGGATTAAAATGGTGAAGAATAGTTAAAAGTGCAGAAGCGGCAGTAGTGAAATTAGTAGTTTGCAAATAAAGTTTCATGGTTACTAATAATATTTTGTTATTTAAATAATTTTAGTTTAGTGATTGTAAATGTCTTTCCCTCATATAAAGATTAGTTTGGGCAGTTTGTTGAGGTGTAAATTGGTGGCCTTGGTAACCTTGTTCTCTCATAAAATTCATAATTTCATCAGCGGGATTATCTCTTGTTAGGAGCATCTCCTTTAATGGGGCAAGATAAAGCCGATCTTCTGGGGGAAGTCCTGCTTCTGCATAGGGAAGAAGATGGGTAATGTAATCTTTAACTAAATCTGATTTAAGTCCGTTTTGGATTCCTTCATTTTCGAATTGAAGTAAAGTTTGATAATTTGGTAAAGTTATTTTATCTTCTGTAAAATTATAAGTATTATTTTGGGTAGCAATTTCAATAGGGGTATTGTTTTTCATGGCTTTATCATGGACACCTTTGTACAAAGCAAAAACGGCTAAAGTGATATCTAAACTATTGGTGTCAAAACTTCTCACTTCAAAAGTTCCTGTAGGACCAATGTTGTCTCTTTTTCTAATTGGGGCATAACCTGTGTTTTCTGGCTTGAAAATGTTGAGATATTCTGCGGCAGAAGGGCTATTCTTTTTAGTTAAATCATCAAGCCATTGTTGCCATCTTAAAGTATTCTGTTTATCAATATCTGTTAAAGAATTAATGTATGGTTGCAATTGTCCGTGTAATGGCGATTCTTTGAAAACATTATTTCTAAAAGAATTAACTCGATGACAATTGATGGAATTTATCCCTTGATAGGAAATTGGTGATGAAGATGTTAAAACGTAAGATAAATTATCTAATGCCTGTAATAAATTATATTGTTCAGTTTGCTTATCTGGAGTTTGAGAAATGTGTAAATGGGTTCCAGAATATGCTCGTAATTCTTCAAACAATTCTTTTCCAAATAGGTCTAAATAAATTGGTCCACGATTTTTAAGTGGGTCAGACATTCCTCTTAGTTCTCCTTTACCTGCTCCGAATTCACTAGCAGGAATAGGAAAAGACCCATGATCTTGACAGATATCTTCTAACAAAATTATTTTTTTTCGAATGTTTTGTCCTAATTCATGGACCGTGTCAGCGGGGTCGGAAACAATTTCAATTTGAGAATTAGTCCCTTCTTTTACCAATGAGCCATCATTTCTGGGGTCTGCTAATACTCGTGGAGCATTATTTATTAAATAGCCTTGGCTATCAATTAAATTATATTCAATTTCCGCTCCAATATTAGAAATAACCATATTTCCCCTCTTTTAATAATCATTTATCCAATCTAGTGTGGATTTTACTATATTCATTGAGATATACTTATTTAAATACTTTTCTATTCTTTAGAATACAGATTTTTAACGCTTAGTGGTTGTAAAACGGCCAGTTTTAGTACTTTATTTGTCATTCTGGGTTAGAAATTGGCTTTTCTTTATTGATGGTGTGTTATTTTCGAAGTAATTCATTAAAAAATGATTCTTATTTAAATTTATTTAGAAATTTTATTGAGTTATAAATTTGAAAAGATTAAGAATGATAATTATTTCACAAAACCTTTTTAAATGACTGCTATCTTAAGCATAAAACTGGGTATCTAAGGAGATTAAAATATGGCAAAAGCAAAGAAAAAAGTAAGTAAAATAAAAATTAAAAAGAAAGTTTGGTATAAAGTTATTGCTCCTAAAATATTTGGAAATAAAGAAGTAGGGGAATCATATTTACAAAGTCCGGATACAGCGGTAGGCAGAAAATTAAAAGTTAATCTTAAAGATTTAACTGGTAATATTAAAGATCAAAATGTTCAAATTGGTTTACAAATAACTAACGTTGAAGGTAATTTATTGAAAACTTCATTAGTGAGTTATCAATTAACTTCACAATATGTTAAAAGATGTATCAGAAAAAACTGTGTTCGATTAGATGACTATTTTCTTTTGAAAACTAAAGGTGGTAAGACTATTGTTATTAAGAGTTTAATGGTTACTATCAATAAAGCACAAAGATCAGTAAGAAGTAAATTAAGAAAAGAATTAGGAGAATTATTAGATGCCGAGGTTAAGAAGTATGATTTGGCTACATTTGTTTCTTTATTAGTTAACAGAAGGATACAAATGGAATTCAAAAGGAAATTAAAAAAGATTTTACCTTTAAAAGAAATTTCTGTAAGAGTTTTAAAATTACAAGAGAAAGGTTTGGTTACTGAAGAAGTAATAGTTGATGATAAATCTGAAGCTGCAAAAGTTGAAGGGAAAGTTGCAGAAAAAGTTGCAGAAGAAATCAAAGAAGAAGTAAAAGAAGAGATTAAAGATGATATCCCTTCTTCTCCAGAAACTAAAACTGAAGACGCCAAAGAGGAAGTTGCTGAAAAAGTAGCTGAGGAAGTTGCTGAAAAAGTAGAAGAAGTGGCTGAAGAAATTGCTGAAGAAGTAAAAGAAGGAGAATAATTTTTTTATTATTTTTATTATCATGAAATTTTTAGCTTTTGTAGATTTGCACGAGGATAAGAAGTATTTGAAAGAGTTACTTAAAAGAGCGTCTCAGGATGATATTGATTTTGTTGTTTGTGCTGGCGATTTAACAATGTTTGGCAGAGGATTAAGATACATTCTAAAAAAGTTTAATGATTTAGGAAAAAAGTTTTATATTATTCCTGGTAATCATGAAAGTGATAGTATGTTTAAAGAAGTTATTGCTGATTATCCTAACTGCATTAATTTTAATAAGAAAGCGATTAAGAAAGATAATTATGTTTTTTTAGGTTATGGTGGCGGTGGATTTGCTGCTGAAGATTCTGAGTTCAGAAAAATCTCTCGAGACTGGTATAGTAAGTATCAAGATGAGAAAGTAATTTTAGTCACGCATGGACCGCCTTTTGGAACAAAGATTGATTTATTAGAAAAAAGGCAAGTTGGTAATCATGATTACAGAAAGTTTATTGAAAGAATAAATGCAAAGTTGATGGTTTGTGGACATATTCATGAAACTGCCGGGGCTCAAGATAAAGTTGGTAAAACTATGGTTATCAATCCTGGTTGGGAAGGAATGGTTATTGAGTTGAATTGAATTTTAAGTTAATTTTTTATTGATGGCTTTTGTTTCTATTTCCATCTTTTTTACTTCTTCAAGAAAAGCTTGGATTTCCCCATATCTTTGAAATAATATTTTTTCATTAATTTCTATTTTTTTTGTTAAATTAATAACATTTTTTAGAAAAATAATATGGCTTAAAATGGAATATAATCTTTTTTTATTTGGATTAAATTTATTCTTTTTGAATATTTTTACACTGGATTTCAAATCATTAATTTTATTTTTGATGTTGTTTTTTTCATTTTTATCTTTTGTAGCTCTTAATAATGATTTCTCTCTTTTTAATTTTTCTTGAAGTTCAGCTAACATGATTTTATAATGTTTTAAAAGTTTGTTAATATCACTTTCTTCTCTTAACAATGCAGTTTTAAGTAAATTTAATAATCTAGATTCTTTTTGTTCAATTAGTTCAATAAAAGCATTTTCTTCTTTTATTTTTTGTAATAATTTTTTTTCTGTTTCTTTATACTCTTCTAAATGATTTGGATTTACGTAGCCTAATTTATTTTCAATGTTGATTATTTTAATGTGATCTTTTGTTTTTTTAAGAAGTTGTTTTAGTTCTCCTTTAATTGATTTTTTTAATCTTGGACCAATTTCTCTTTCATTAGCAGCTAATCTGACAATTAAGCTGAGTTCGTATTTTAACAATTTTTCTAGTTCAATATAAAATGGGATTTCATTTTTATTTGAATCTTGTAATTGGTTTTTAGTATAAGTTAGTCTTTTTTTTGTTTTTTTATCAAATTTTTTATTTTTTCTGAAAATTTTTTTTGATGCTTTAAATCTTTTCTTTAGGAGTTTTATTTCTTTTTTATTAATTTTATTTGAAATCTTAAATCCTTTTTTTAATTTAGGTTTAAATAGCTGGGAGATAACTTTAATTTTTTCTTTCGCAGCAATAGAAGTATTGGATAATGCTTTTTTTGCATTTTCTTTTGTTTCTTTTCTTATTTTGAGGTTAAAGAAATCATATGGTTGATTTGTCTCTTTATTTTGGGTTGGGGATTTTGAAGAATAATTAGAAATGCCCTCTGAAACAGAATTATTTTCTTTTGACTTTTCAAAAATCTTTTTTAAAAATTCAAAAATTTTTGATAAGTTGTTATTAATACTCATAATTATTTGAAATCAGTTTTACTTTATAATTATTTTGATTAAATAGCTTCTAGAAATACTTTTTTAACATTTACAGCTAGGCCTTTATCTTGCATGTTTATTTCTACTGCTGAGATAATGGCTTCACCAATGGCTACCAATTCTCCTTTAAGTGTTAGAATGGCAACAAATTCGCCTTTCTTGAAATTTTCTAATTTACTTATTCCAGGAATAGCTAAATCTCTTCCATGAGTTAAACTTTCAATAGTGGTATCAAAAATCCAACATTTAGCAATATGTTTTAAAGCGTTTTCAATTGGTTGAATACAATGACGTAAAAATTTATCATTTTTTTCTTCTTGATAGAAATGGAGTGCATCATCTAAATCATTCAAAGTAACTAAATTATCTTCTTCTGTAAATGGGCCAGCTTGGGTTCTTCTTAGTTCCACCATATGCGCGCCAATTTCTAATTCTTGTCCTAAATCGTGACAAAGTTTTCGAATATAAGTTCCAGCTTGACATTTTACTCTGAAGAGAACGTCTCTTTCTTTAATTTCTAATATTTCTAATTCATAAATTTCTCTTGTCCTAACTTGTCTTTTTACTGCAGATTTTATAGGGGGTAATTGTCTAATTTTACCAATAAACTTATTGATTCCTTCTTGGATAGTTTCTTCATCAATATCTTTGTGCAAATGCATTAAACAAATATATTCTTTTGGGGCAGTGAGAAAGAAATGAGTAATTCTTGTGGCTCTGCCAATAGCGATAGGTTGCACACCGGTAACTTGTGGATCTAAAGTTCCGGAATGGCCGGCTTTACTCAATTTTAAAATTTTTTTTACATAATCAGAAGTTTGATGGCTTGTAGGACCTTTAGGTTTATCAATGTTAATGATTCCGTATTTTAGGAGAGTTTCTGTAGTTTTTTCATCTGGATTGATTCCAAACTCTCCTACTGCTTCTTTCTTAACAAAGATTTGTTTTTCCATGTTTTGTTTCATTCTTTGGCTTATTTAAATAGTTTTTTGTGGTATTTACTACAAATCATACAAAAAAACAATGATTTTTTTTGGGTCCGGAGAAAAACAAAGATTTTTCTTGGACACCAGAAATGTGATTAAGAAATACATTTCTTTGTGTTCCAAAAATTTGTAAAATTTTTGAGAACCTTTATAAACAACCTCTCTAATTAGATTAATATGGCTTATACACCACCAGACCAACCAATGATCAGAGTACGTTTACCGCAAGGTAAAGAGGTTTTAGGGATTGTTCAACAAAGGGTAGGTGGTAGCAGAATGAAAGTTCTTTGTTTAGATGGAAAAGAAAGGATGTGCAGAATTCCTGGAAGATTAAGAAGAGGATTATGGGTCAGAGAAAATGACGTTGTTTTAATTGAACCTTGGGAACTTGGTGGCGATGCTAAAGGCGATGTAGTTTACAAATATAGAAGTAAGGCCGAAGTGCAATTCTTGAAGAATAAAGGGTTATTAAAGAACATTGAAGAAGAGTTTTAATTCAATTTTAAATTCTAAAAGTTATTTCCTATTATAATTAATCAACCACATAAATACTTATAACTACATTTCTTCTCTAATTTATTATGGCAGAAGAAAAAAGTTTTGGAAAATTATTTGTTTACGCAATCATCCTGGTTTTACTTTTTTTTGGAATGATTAGGATTTTTATTAATACTGCAGGAAATTTTTTTAATTTAGAATTGTTAGGGTTTTTGTTTTTACTATTATTGGCTTTAATCGGTTTTATTGGTTATGTCAAAGTTTGGGGAGAGAGGGTATTATTTTTTGTATTTTTGTTTTATTTAGTGAATTTGGTTTTAGTTTGGAGATACACAGACGGGATTTCGTTCTTGTTATTGTTTTTGGCTTTAATTGGTTTTTTAATGGCAGTACCAAAGAAAGTTTGTTCTTCTTGTGAACCGGAAGTTGTTAGTGAAGAAGAACCGCACAGCGAAGTGTTTGACGTGCCTGAAGTTAAAGAAGAAGCGTCTGAAGTAGTTGTTAAAAAAGTTGCAGCAAAGAAGCCGGCAGTTAAACATTCTCCTGGCAAGTATGTTGCTAGTAACATGAGCAATGTTTATCACGAGCCGAAATGTGAATGGGCAAAGAGAATCAAGAGTGATCGTTTAATTTGGTTCAAAGATAAACGAGAAGCAACAAATAAGAAGTATAAAGGGCATGTTTGTGTGAAGTAGTTTTTAATTTTCTTTCTTTTTTTCTTCTTTAAAGTAATAGATAACTAATCCAATTACTGCGATTGTTAAAGCAGAGTCAGCAATATTAAACGCGGGCCAGAAGCTGAAGTTAATGAAGTCGATAACATAACCTCTAAAAAATCTGTCGATAAGATTACCAATAACTCCACCGAGGAATAATGCGAAAAGAATTTGCTGATTTTTTTCTTTTGGAATTCTTTTGTAATAAACGATTAAAGTTACGGCAACAATTAAAGAAATTATTCCCAAAAAGAAAGTTTGATTTTTTAAGATGCCAAAACCGGCGCCAGTATTTTTTATTAAAACTATTTTCAAATATTTGTATCCGAAATAGGGGTCGAATTTAAGAATTAAATATTTTGTTAATTGGTCAAAAGCAACAATCAGAATTGTAATCAAAGAAAATAATATTCCTTGTTTTTGTAATAATTTTTTTACCATAATTTTTCTTCTTTCTTAACAGTTCCCGCAGATCTTTCAATGTTAGCGATTCTTTGATCCATAGAATTAAGGATTGCTTTAATGGTATCAAGTTTACTGCTTAGTAATTCTAAATCTCTTTTTCCTGTATCAGTGCCACTAGGAGCTTGCATTTGTTGTTGGGCTTGGAAAGCTGCCGGTTGTTCAGGAGGCGTTCCCGCTAACAAGTCTGGTTGCGTTTCTGTTGGTTGATCAAAAGGGGATTTTTCACCTAATCCAGGAGGTTTTTGGTCTAAACCTAAATCGTCTCCTTTAAACAAATCATCACTTTTTTCCATATGTTGATCAATCTTATTATCAAAATCGCCAAAATCGTCTTCTTTTTTCCAAAATTTTATTTTGTCTAAAAATCCCATATTTGTTAGAATAATATTTTAGGTTTTAAATGTTTTTGTTTTCTTACATTAACTTTGGCCATATTTACTGATAACATTCTCAGTAATATCTAAGAATTCTTTAGTTTGTTCTAAATATTTACGAATATCGTTGATTGATAAGGTTTTCAACATATAATCTTTATTACAAATTACAAACTTGTTTCCTCTTTGAAAAGACATCGGACTTTTTTTGTGCAGTTCTAAAATATCTTTTAATTCTAAATACAAATTAACATATTCTGGAGAGATATTATTTCTGTTCATAGATTTTTGTCTGAACATATTAAACTGGCTTTTGGGATTTTCAGAATATATTGGAACCATTCTTAACAATCTTTCATAGATCAAAATGGCTTCAATTGAATGTTCCATAGAACAAACCAAATTATCAATAACTCCTAACAACAGTTTTGGATCTTTTACTGTTGGGAAAGTGATATTAAGCAAATGTCTTGCTCCTTCGTATTTCTGAGTGGCGTTATCTTTTGCTTTCAGAAAATCTGTGGAAGTTGGCATTATTTACTTAGAAAGTTGTTTAGGTATAAAATAGTTTTGTTAGAAAGTTACTCTTCTTTGTTAAAACTCATAATTGCTTCTGCTAAATCGCCATTTGCATTCTCGATTGCTTTTTTTGCTTCTTCTTTAGAAACATGAGCTTGTTCCATAACGGTTTTAACATCATCTTCAGAAATGTCTGGGGTAGTAGATAATTGTCTTTCTTCAATATTTCCAGAAATTTGAAAGTTTTCATTGCCCATCATATTAACTCTTTGCACAGAAGGATTAGTAATAATAATTTCTTTTTCTTCAGTTCTAATGATAACTTCAGTAGCAGGAACTTCAACTTGTTGAATACCCATCTGCTTCATCATCTGTTGTACTTTTCTAGGGTTCATTCCTGGTATCATTGGAACCAGTTTCCTCCAAAGTAGTGTAGTAAAATTATAATAATCATAATTACGACTGAAAGAACAATTACCGCTGCTGGAGAAAATTCTATTCGGGATTTGAACTCATCAAAGTATCTGGTTAGTCCTCCTTGTCCAGAGGGCATTCTGATTTTATCATTTGCCATTTTAATGTCTTAAGTTTTATTGGTTTTATAAGGTTTTTGGATTTTTTTTGTTTCTTAACTCAAAAATAATGTTTTTTAAATTGTTATTTCCGGTTTAATGCTTTTGTATCTATTAAATATACATTAAAATCTTTTTTTTTAAAGTTAAAAACTAGAAGTTGTATACTTTATTGCTACACATTTTAATAAGTAAAAAAGCAATTATGTTGTAAATGAAACAAACAAACAATGTTATGGTTATTGGATGTGGGCCACATGCAAAAAGAATTTATTTGCCTTTAATTAAAAAATATCATGAAAAATACAATACGGACTTAAAGTTAGTTGTTGAAATAGACAAGTTAAAAAAAGAGACAATAAAATATCTTAAAGATCATGATATTAATTCAGATACTTATTTTGTTGCTCCTAATTATAATTCTGAATTTAAATTAGCCAAAAAAGATTATCTTAATCTACAAAAGTTAGTCAAAAAGTATAATATTAATGCGGTAATATTATCAACCGACCCTTTAGCACATAAAACATACATTAATTTTGCTTTAGAAAACGGATTACATATTCTTACTGATAAACCTGTAACCACTCAAGTTAATGCAAGTACTGAACCAAAACAAGCAATAAAGATAATGGAAGATTATAAAGAGCTTCTTAAAAAATATAAAGAAACTGAAATAAAATATCCAGACTTGATTCTTAGTTGTTTATCTCAAAGAAGATATCACCCTGCAGTTAATCGAGTTAAGGCGGAACTTGAAAGAATTTATGAACGAACCAATTGTCCTGTAACTTCTATTGTTTGTCAACATAGTGATGGTCAGTGGAGAATGCCAGATGAAGTTATTAATTTAGATTATCATGGATATAATGGTGGTATTGGAAAATGTAGTCATAGTGGGTATCATTTTTTTGATGTTATGTATTGGTATACTCAAATTGCAAAAAACAAAAAACATAATAAGATTGAATGTTATGCGAATTTTATTCGTCCGAATGACTGGATCACTCAATTAAATGTTGAAGATTATAAAAAAATTTTTGGTAATAGTTATTCGAATGGAAAATTTAATTTAACTAATGAAGAATTTATCGAAAAGACAAAAGGGTTTGGAGAAATTGATGCCCATGTTAATATTTCATTAATGAAAGATGATTTGAAAATAACTAATATCCATTTCTCTTTATTACATAATGGTTTTAGTAAACGTTCTTGGGTAGATGCAAGAAATAATTTATACAAAGGAAATGGTAGGATTAGACATGAAACTCATATTGTACATCAAGGGCCATTTCAAGTTATTTATTATGTTTCTTATCAATCGGACCAGATAGATAATGATAGTTTAAAAGGTAGTGGTCTTATTGGAGGAGAGCTCCATTCTGATGTTTATATTTTTAGAAATTCAAAAGCTCTTGGAGTTGACTTGCCAGAATTTGAAGTTGTACAATTTGGTAAAGTGAACGAACAAGGACTTAAAGGTTATAGTAGGGGGCATCAAGAAGATGCTAGAGGATCTTGTTTTTGTGAATTTATGATGGCGGTTAATGGTGAAATTCCAAAAGGAAAATTGAAATCCTCTTTAGAACAACATGAAGGTTCAGTGGCATTAATGAGTATGTCTTATTTAGCAGCAGCAAAAGCATATGAAGGTTCAACACCTCTATCTTTTTATGAAAAAGGGGAATTACAATAATGGGACAAATAATTTCTTTTGATGGTCTTAATCGGAGTGGTAAAGGCACTCAAATTAGTAAAATGAAAGAACATTTAGAAAGTCTTTCTGTTCCGGTAGGTGTTCTTAGGGGTGATGGTTCAAGACCAGGAAAAGGGTTAGACAATTTCACAGACCCCAGTTCTGACTGGTGGAAAATTTGGCAAGCTAATAATAATAAAAATTATCAAGATTGGAATCTTGCTTATCAAGTTTTATCAAATGAAAATGAAGATAAATATGCTTCATTTATTAGCACTAATCCCGAGGGAGTATTGTTAATGGACAGATGTTATTTGTCAAGATGGTTCATGTTAAGACAACAGGATAAAGATACAAAATTTGAAGATGCTTTTTTGTCTACTAATTTACATCCAGAACAATATTTTGTTATTGATGTCCCAAAAGATGTTTTGTTAGAAAGAGTATCCGATGATGATTACACTAAAACTGAATTTAGGAGAGAAAACGTTCGAAGAGGATATGACTTATGGCAAGATACAATCAACAGAGCAGAAGATTATTTAAAAGAAAAAATGATCCGATTAGACGGAACTAAAAGCCCTGATAAACTTCACAACATAATTAGTTTATCCATAGATATCTCTTTATGTTCACCAACAACATACGAATTAGAAAAATGGCAAAACTTGGAAAAGATTACCGCAATACAGCACTAGGTTTACTTAGAAGAAAAGATGGGAAATTGTTAATTATATTAAATCCCAGAAATAATTCTCTAGATAAATCTTTTGTTGATAAAAACACATATAAGTTTCCTCAAGGAGGAATTGAAGAAAATGAAGACCCTAACAAAGCATTAATCAGAGAAATAAATGAAGAACTAGGAATTGATTTAAAAGAATTCAAAAAAGAAATGCTTACAAATCATATAAGTTATTGGTTTAAAAATAAAAAATTACCCGACTTTGAAATTCGTCTTCATGCTTTTTTGGTTGATATAGGGGATTTAGATGAAACCAATTTAAAAGTTGACTGTGAAGAAGTAGCGGAGTTACGTTGGGTAAGTCCTAATGAAGTTCAAGATCTTGATTTAGGAATAAGATATCATGCTTATATGAGCATTTTAAGAAGATTTAATTTAATATAAAAAGTAGGTAGGGTGGAATAAGCCGCCTTTTGTCAAACCCGAATTATCAACATTGTGATAACGATGGTTTGTTTTAGCATTCTACTAAGCGTTGAACCAACTTGCACTAACTGAGATTCGCCGTTTCATCGTTCCCTGTCAAGACGTCAAAAGGTTAACTCACATTCATCTCTGAATGCTTCGCCATTACATGGACTCTTTATCATTCCATTTGACAGGACGTGTCGTTTCTGAGCCAGAGCTGACCATTTCTGATCCTTACTCTCGTAAGCAGTTTGTTAATAGTGGGCGGACTTTCCTCAATTTAAAACCGTAAGCTAAATACCACTCCTACCTATTAGTATATTTTAGTCCCATCTTTATAAACTTTTTGAGAATTATTTACTGGGAAGTGGTTTCTAAACAACATCGACCTTCAACAGCAATTCTCGCATACCTTCTTGATGGCCAGCACCGATAACAACGAGAATCTTTTTATCTGGGTTTTTACGAAGAATTTAGTGATTCAAAGAAATGTTTATATATATCTTTGAAATATTAAGAATGATGAAAATAATAATGAGGATGATAGGTGTAATTATAATTTCATTATTATTTTTAATTCTAGTTGGTTGTAATGGGGATTATTCTGATGAAGAGATTGAAGCAGAGATGGAAAATTTTACTATTGAAGAACTCACTTTAGTTATTAATGAAGCAAACCAATCGGAAGCATTAGTTGGTGAAACTTATTATTCTTTTAAAAAGAGATATAGGGATACGAAAATTTACAAGATTGATCCCACCAGAAGATTACAAATTGCAAAAAAGGTTTTAGAAAGTATTAAAATTGGATGTTATTTAAAAATAAATGATGAAAATGTTTGGCTTACTTCTTCAAAATCAGATTGTGAAAGTTTATTTATTGCAGAAAATTTTGTAGGTAGAACGGATTTGTATAGATTATTGGAATATTTTGGTTACTCTAATATTGATGAAGAAAAAGTTTTAGATAAGGGCAATTCTTTAAGTGTTCATTATAAGGACCAAAGTAGCTTTGATTATTTTTTAGGAATTCAGAATAAGTTTTCTTCTAATTCTTGTGAGAAATTATCGTTCTTTGGTGTAGAAACTTTCTGTTTTAATGGAATTATTGGAGAAAAAAAGAATAATTTTGAATATCTCATTAAATATCTTACAGTGTTAAAATATACTAGTAATGTCAAACCTAAGAATATGCTAATAAATCAGTTTGTCAACGCTTATGATTTTGTTAAAGACAATAATCTTGTTTATTATGATGGTTCTCAACCTGAAAGTTACGGTGAAAATTTTGAAGAAATAGGATGTTCTCCTACAATTTTTGAAGGCCCTATTGCAAAGAATAAGTTGGGTCAAGGTACAATCTATGTTTGTGTAAGAATGTTACATGAAAACGCTCTTGAAGAAAAAATAGATTATGCCTCCACATTATATCATGAAGCAAATCACAACTTTGATGAATTATCTCATAATGAAAAATTGGGGCATATAATTTGTGAAAAAGATAATCCTCCTCATATTGGGGATAGGGATTGGGTAAGTGTTTATGGTGCTGAGATTAATCTTTTATTTTCTATGTCTCAGAATGAAATTTTAAGTTGTAATGAAAGGGAGTATGTTTTTTATAAAGCAGAAAAGATGATGAAACAGACATTATGTCAAGTTCCGAATAAGCCAAGTCATGGGTTTAAAGTTCCTTGTTCTTAACAATTTCTAAACAACATCGACTTTCAACAGCAGTTCTCGCATCCCTTCTTCATGGCCAGCACCGATAACTACAAGAATCTTTTTATCTGGGTTTTTACGGAGAATTTTTACAATTTGGCGAACCATATACTTATTCCGATCAGATACTAAAGCACGATAAACGTTAGGATATCTTTTTCGCATTTGGTTAACTAATTTCTTAACAACTTCTTTCCCAGGAACTTTAGTTAAGTCAAATTGATCTAAACCCATTTCTCGCATTTGTTTTTTAGGAGTAATCAAACCTTTTACCATATCCCAGAAGAATCTAAATTTTTCTTTCCAGGTTAAGTACTTAGAGAAATTTTTTAACGTGATTTGAATTGGTTGGTCAATAAAAGCTGCTTCTAATTTCTCCTTCCGAACTAGATTCAAAGCTTCTTTCATTTCACTTCCAGGACTTACACCAACCATTTTACCTAACTTTTGTTGTACAAACTGGCCAACTTTAGCAAACAAATAACCTTTTATACCAATTTTTAGAATCATAGCTAAAGTGACTTTACTTTTCTCTTCAGACATCAAAGCAGCAGCCCGTTGTAAATCTAGTTCTACAGCAATAATGTCTGGTTTCCAGGCACTAACGGCGGTTTTAATCTCATTCACACTTTGTTTAGCAATATGTGATGTACCAATAATCATAACGTTATTCATAGTTAGCTTCAAATACAGAAAAGTATTTAAACTTAAGTAAATTTAACTTAATTATATTAGTGAGGTGGTTTAATATGCTAAAAATGAAAAAAGTGTCTGAAACTTATGATTTAAAAGTATTTACTGATACCGGTGAGTATTTCGGTGATGTTGAAGATAGTATTATTCAAACAAACAAAGTTTCTGGTTGGAAAATTAAATCTACAAAGAATTCTTTCTTAAGTAGAGTTATCGGTAGTGCGAAAGGAGTTATTGTTCCGCATCAGTTAGTTAAAGCGGTTGGTGACATTTTAATAATTTCTAAGAGTGCAGTTCCTACTGGTGCAATGGATGATGAGGAACCAAGTGCAGAATGAACGCTGAAAAATATTTTTTTGATCTTTTAAATTATCAATTTTTACAAGGCAATCATGAAGAATTAGATTTCTTCACTTTTATTGCTGCTTAATTTTCTTTGTTTTTCCGTAATATATATAAACCAATAATGTTATTCTAGTACTATGGAGGCGGTATCGTTAATTTTATTGGCATTTAGCCTAATTTTATTTTTCGGATTTTTTGCAGAATGGTTTTTTAGAAAATTTAGCGTGCCAGACGTTTTATTCCTAATTGCGTTAGGATTTATTATAGGTCCTTTTGCTTTAAAAATAATTTCTCCTTCTGATTTAGTTTCACTGGCACCTGTGTTTACCACTTTTACTTTAGTATTTTTATTATTTGACGGAGCATTCAATATTAGTTTACCATCATTAATTCGGGAATTTTCGGAAAGTTTTATTATGACAATTTTTAATTTTGTTATTTCTTCGTTAATTGTTGCCGCGATTTTATGGGGATTTGGTTTTTGGGTGGGAGGATTTTCATTCGTCTTATCTCTTTTAGGGGGATTTATGTTGGGGGGAGTATCTTCATCTTTTGTTATTCCTATTTTGAAACAAGTTAAAATTAGTGAGAGATTATATTCGTTATTAGCTTTAGAATCTGCTTTAACAGATGTTTTTTGTATTGTTTTTTCTTTAACTGTGATTGAAATTCTTAAGTTGGGTGGTTTTGGAATACAAAATATATTAACTCAACTAGTAAGTTTATTTGCAGTAGCGATACTGGTGGGTTTAATTGGGGGAGTACTTTGGATTTTTTTAATCTTAAGAGTTTTCAAAGAGCACAATTACATGATCGCCATTGCTTACTTATTTTTAATTTATGTCGTAGCAGAATTTTTGCGGGGTAATGGAGCAATTGCAGCGTTATTCTTTGGATTAATTCTAAAGAATTCTAAACAGTTGTCTTCGATAATTAAAGGAATATTAAGTAAAGAAGCTAAAGAAAAGAAAAAAGCACTTAAAGGTGAGTTGGGCGTTTCGGTAACTACGCCATCAGAAGAATTTTTTTATCATCAAGTATCATTTCTTTTGAAAACATTCTTTTTTGTTTACATTGGAATTATGATTGATATTTCTGATTGGAAAGCTATTTTAATTGGGGTGGTGTTATCAATAGTATTAATGTTTACTAGAGGTGCATCTTCGTTGCTTACCAAAAAAATGTTGCCGGAAAGTAGATTATTAGTTAATGCTATTTTTGCGCGAGGATTAGCAGCAGCAGCGATTGCACAATTAGCTATTAATGCAGGAGTACAACATGCTCATTTTATTTCGAAAATTGTTTTTGTTACCATTACTGGAACAATTGTTTTAAGTTCAATTAAAGTGTTTTTAATTAAACGGAGAATGCCCCCTGTTGATGAAAAAGCTGTAAAGAAGAATCATCATCCTAGACATCGTTATAAGCACATGGGCACACATAAACATAAAGCAAAAGCATAACTCTTAAAAACAAGTATTATTTTTTATTAATAAAATGAAAGAAATTATTTTTAATTGGTTTGGAACTCTTCCATACGGCAATTATTTACAAAATAAATATGTTTTTGCTCTTTTAATTTTAGTAGTTTTTGTTTTAGTAGCTAAATTATCATTATTTGTTTTTGAAAAGTTTTTTCAGAGATGGGCAAAGAAAACAAAAACTGAAGTTGATGACATTATTTTTGAAAGAACTAAAACTCCAATATTTTATCTTCTTTTGGCTTTAGGAATAAAATTTGCAATATTAAGTTTAGAAGTTAATGGAATTGCTAATCAATTAATCAATTCGTTAATGGCGATAGTTTTTGTTTTTATTGTTGCTCGGGTTGTAGATGTAATCATTGATGTTTGGGGAAAGTCTTTTGCTAAAAGAACTAAAAGTACTTTTGATGATATTTTATTACCATTATTTCACAAAATAGTAAAAGTTATTTTTGTTGTTATTACAATCTTATGGGTTTTAAAAATTTGGAACATTGATATTGGCCCTTATTTAGCAGGAGCAGGAATTTTAGGAATTGTAATTGGATTCGCTTTACAGGATTCTTTGAAAAACATAATAGGTGGTGTGACTTTAGTATTAGATAAGACTTTTGAAATTGGTGACAAAGTTAAGATTGAGTCTGGTGAAGTGGGAACTATTCACGACATTGGTTTACGAAGTACAAAATTGGTTACGTATGATAATGAGGTTATTTATATTCCAAATGGATATTTAGCAAATTCTCGTGTTCAGAATTATACTCGGCCTAGTCCGAAGATTAGGGCTCACGTTAATTTTGGAGTAGAGTATGGAAGTGATGTTACTCAAGTACAGAAAGTTGTTTTAGAGATATTAAAAAAGGATAAAGAGATACTTAGTGATCCTGAGCCGACTGTACAATTTTTAGAGATGGGTGATTCTGCTTTAAATTTTAAAGCATATTTCTGGGTAGAAAAATGGGGTATGGCTTACAGTAAGAAGTTAGAAATGACAGAAGCTATTTACAATGCTTTGAACAAAGCTAAGATTGGAATACCTTTCCCGACAAGAACTGTTCATTTAGTTAAGTAAATCTTTTATATTAGTTTTATTTTTACTTTTATTATGGATATTTTATCTCCAGTAGGAATTGTTGTAATTGCGATGTTAGTAGTAGTATTTGCCAACTTTATTTCTAAAATATTGAAAGTATTATTTTATGTGTTATTGCTTGTATTTGTGGCGGTAGTGTTTTTTGGGATCTCTTATAACGATTTGATAAGTTGGGCTTCTGGGATTTTGTTATGGGTGTTTTAAGAAATAAATTAAAAGAAAACAGTTAGAATTATGATTTCTGAGGTCTTAAATCAATTGGGTCTCGGAAATGTCCTCTTTGATGATATGTGGCTTTCCAATCTTTAAGATCTGTTTTGTAACCAAAATGTTCTGTCATAAATGAAAGCAAACCATTTAATTTCTTTTCTTTATTCCAAATATTTCCAGTTAAGTCCCATACTCCTCTGCCATTTACAGCAATACTTATTTGTGCTTGTGTTGGATTATCATCTGTTCCTTCTTGATCATAAGTAAAGTATTTTTTATGAAATGGGCCTAAACTTATTGAATAAAATCCAAACTTATTTGGGCATTCTTCTCGCAAATAAAGAAGATCTCTTAATTGTTGTTTTTTAGTAGGAAATGCTTGGTGATTAATTTTGGCCATTTTATCAATATTTAATTTTTGTTGTTTAGTGCCACCATTACCCGTAATTTGGGCAATACGAGCAATATGTCCCCCATATTTTCTAATTCCTTCTTGGAATATTTTTTTAATAGTTTCTCCATTTTTTTCTGTAGAATTAAGATTTGTTTGTACGTTAATGGATTTAATGTAAACATTTTTTTCAAAAATACAATACATCACTCCAATTTGAAAATTCTCATCTTCTACTGGTGTTAACATAACGTCAGGTTTAAGTGAAGAGTAATAATCATCAAAAGGCATAATGCCCATCATTGCTTCATTAAGAAGTAATTCTAAAGGATTTCCATGCAATATTTCAGTTAGTGGTTTAGCCATTTTATTTGGTTGGGTTGGTCTTCTTTTTTAATTATTATTGTTCTGAAGTAATGGAATTATAAACATCTTCTCTAAACAAGCAAAATTTATAAAGAATTAAGTTTGCTAGATAGTTATGACTTCATCTATTTGGACAGAAAAGTACAGACCACAGACTTTTGAAGAAGTTAAAGGTCAGCAAGAGATTGTTGAGAAAGTAAAAGCGTTCGTTTCTACTGGAAGTATGCCACATTTATTATTTTCTGGTCCGGCTGGTGTAGGTAAAACTACACTCTCTTTAGTGATTGCTAAACAGTTATTTGGAGAAAATTGGCGACAGAACGTTTTGGAATTAAACGCTTCTGATGAAAGAGGAATTGATGTTGTTCGGGTTAAAGTAAAAGATTTTGCACGGACAAGAGCTCTTGGCGACGTTCCATTCAAATTAATTTATCTTGATGAATCTGATGCTTTAACAAAAGAAGCACAGCAAGCTTTACGGCGAACGATGGAGAATTATACTAAGACTTGCCGATTTATTTTATCATGTAATTATTCTTCGAAAATTATTGATCCTATTCAAAGTAGATGTGCAGTGTTTAGATTTAAACCACTTGCTGAGGAGGATATCTATGCAATGGTTGACAAGTTAGTAGTTGATGAGGGTTTAACTGTCTCTGACGAGGCAAAGAAAGCGTTATTTGACGTTTGTAGCGGAGATTGTCGGCGTTTGGAGAATGTAATGCAAAGTTGTGCAGTAATTAAAAAAGATATTGATGCAGAATTAGTTTATTCAATGGCTTCTGTAGCTAAACCTCGCGAAGTAAATGAACTGTTAGGGATTGCTGCTAGGGGAGATTTTCTTGCTTCACGAAAGAAGCTTCTTGATTTAATGTTGAATTACGGATTATCTGGTTTAGATGTAATTAAACAAATTCAAAGAGAAATTTGGAATTTGGAATTGGATGATCGAAAGAAAGTTGAATTAATTGACAAATGTGGAGAAGTAGAATTTCGGATGACAGAAGGTTCTGATGAGTATGTACAATTGGAAGCATTCTTAGCGTTTATAGTAATGGTTGGGAGTAAATAGTTTTATATAATTAGCGTATTTCTTTTTTAATTATGAAGTTTGATAATATTACTAAACTTAAATGGATTTACTTCTTCAAATCATTATTTTTCTTTTCACCTATTTTAGCTTTATTTTATTTTTCAAGAGGATTAGATACATTTCAAATAGTTTCTTTAGAAGCAGTATTAATAATTGCAGTTTTATTTTCAGAAGTTCCTACAGGAATTATTGCTGACAAGATTGGCAGAAAGTTTTCTTTATCTTTCCTAATGCTTCTTCTAATTATTGGAAATATTTGGACTATCTTTGCTTATTCGTACTATGAATTTATTATAATCCAAGTTCTCTTCGGAATTGGGATTGCTTTTGGTTCTGGTGCCATAGAAGCGTTAGTATACGATGCTTTAAAGTATCAAAAAAGAGAAAAAGAAATGAGTAAAATTTGGGGTTCTATAAATTCCTATTCTTTAATAGGAATTGTTATTGCTATAGCTACTGGTGGTTATCTTGCCAGAAGCCATGATCCAAATACTTTTGTTTTATTAATTTGGCTTTTTACATTTGGGGCAATAATTGCTTTTATCATTTCTTTATTTATTACAGAAAGAAAACATCAAAAGAAAATCAAAGAAGTAAGTCCTTTAATTTTATTTAAAGAATCTACTGCTCATATTCTTAAAAATAAATCATTAAGAAGAATTATTTATCTTTCTTTATTTACACTTCCATTTTATCATATTATCATGTTTCTTTTTCAACCTTACTTTTTGATTGCTGGTGTCCCAAATGCACTTTGGGGAATATCTATGGCAGGGGGTTCACTTTTAGGAGCATTGTTAATTAAATATGCTTATAAAATCGAAGAAAAGATTGGGATGAAAAAAACAATTTTCTTAACCACTATTCTTCCGGGAATTTTTTATCTTGCTATGGCTTTTATTATTGGGCCAGCATTATCTTTCATATGGTACCTTCTTCTTAGGGGAACAAGTATTTTAAGAGATCCTTTATTTTCACAATATCAAAATGACCACATTGAAAGCCATAATAGGGCAACTGTATTATCAGTAATTTCAATGATAGTTTCCGCTTATTTAGCAATAATGAATTTGGTAATAGGGAGCATAGCAAATAAAAATTTGATTACTTCGTTTATTGTGATGGGTGTAATAATTGTTATTGGCGCAATAGTTTTCAGAATTAATGAGAATGATGTTGTTAGGGTTGAGAGTTGATAAGATATATAAATGGGAGAAAAATTAATAATAAAATGAATGCAATATTATGTTTTGGTGCTAGTATTACTTTTGGTCGCGGTGAACAACCTTGTTTAGGTTGGGTTGGAAGATTAAAGAATTATTTTGAGGCCAAAGATTATTATAATGCAGTTTACAATTTAGGAATTTCTGGTAATACTTCTGCAGATTTATTGAATCGCTTTGAGACAGAGTGTAAAGCAAGAACTAAAAAAAAGAGACCTGAAGATAAATTTGTTATTCTAATTGGCATTGGGACAAATGATTCTAGATTTATTGACACTCCAGATAATCCTCAGACTACTCCAGAAGATTTCAAAACAAATATTTTAAAATTGATTGAGTTAGCAAAAAAATATTCTTCTGAAATTGTTTTTGTGGGTTTAACCCCTGTGGATGAAAGTAAAACTAATCCTTACGAAACTACATTTTTCTTTAATGAAAGAGTTGAGCAGTATAATAATATTATTAAAAATTCTTGTGACAAAGAAAGTGTTTTGTTTGTTAACTTATTTGAGGCATGGAAAGAATTAGATCATTCAAAGTTGTTAGATGATGGATTACATCCTAATTCAAAAGGTTATGATAAAATGTATGAGATTATTAAAGAATTTTTGATTGAGAAAAATTTGATTGAATAAAGATAATTACTTCTAAAGCAAGCTGCCTTCTAAACTTTTATCTTTAGCGTAATCTTTATCTTTGAGGGTGTTATATCCTTTAAGAGTATCAATCATTGCTCGTGCAGCTCTTTTACTAATTTGACCTTGTTGCGCATCTTCTTTGATATTTCTTAATTTTTCTTCTAAATTTTTTCCAGGAAGTCTGGCAATATACCTTTCTAATTCATTACCATGAATAATTAAAGAAGATGAGTTAGTTGTTTCTTTTTTCGGAGCAGCAATTCCAATATAAGCTTCATATCTTTCAGGAGTGACTTGTGTTGCATAGATTACTGCATTATCTGGGACACCTCTAAAAGAACCAGATTTCAGGGCATTTTTTAATTCATCAACTGCGTCTCGCCAAGTATTTCCACCACGGAAACCAAAAGTTTCTTCTAATGTGATTCTTTCATCTTCATCAATTATTTCATAAGCCATAACTATTTGCGAGAGGATAACTAATTAATAAAGATTTCTAAACATAAGAAGATAAAAATAAATAAAAAAATTAAAATTTACTTAGCGCTTTCTTTAATTCTTAACTTTTCTGAGATTAAGTCTCGGTAAGTATAGTCGAAAGTGATCTTAACTTGTTTAGTAGCTAAAGTGTCTTTTGCTAAAGCAGTTTTTAATTTACAAACAATGTTAGTTTCACCGTTGATCAAACGAGCTTCGTTAATTTTACCAGCTTGTTTACATTCCCAGTTAGAATCATCAATGGAATAAGTTATTCTTTCTTGCACGCCAAATTCTTCACCAGGCTTAGTTACGTCTCCACCACCAACATTACTTACTTTAATTGTTAAAGCCATAATGCCTTTTCCTGCAGTTGTTTCACTAACAGTATTAACAGTAATTGGTGCACCGGAAACAAAGAAAGTTTTCGTGCCTTCTACATCACAAACTCGGTCGTCTTTTAAGTCTTCTTTCAAACAAACTTCTGGAATGATTAAATAAGTTTGATAAGTATATTCAATATCTGCAAACCATTCTCTATCAATGTAACCATTAACTTCTTGATTATATTCTGCGTCTGAAGAGAAAGTGATAGTTTCTTCTCCACCTGTAGGAAGAAGCTCAGAGATAGTATCAACTAAATCTGCGTTTTGTAAACTTAAAGAAGGAATTCCACCAAAATCTAAAGAGGGACCTTTTAAAGTTACTTTAACATCTCCGGGTTGAAGTTCATATTCTCCCTTATTGTTTAAAGTTAATTCAATGGGAAATGTTTCAGTATCAAAAATACTATAAACTGTATCTTCTTCAACTCCAAAAGGTTCAAAATTTCCTGTAACTCCTTGGGTTCCACCAATGTATGCTCCAGTGGAAGTTTGTTGTTGTTCCCCTTCACAAGCAGCTAGAAATAACAAACTAATAACCATTACTGACAATATAATTTTTTTCATTTTAATCTACCTCTCTTTTAATATTAATATTTATAGTAAGAGAAAAGAATTGGAGTTTTTAAAGTTTGCCTTATGTTCCGGGTGTTCTAACGATTTTAATTGGTTGTTGAAATGATTTAATGTAACTATAATCTAAATCAATAAATAACGGCGTTTCAAAAGCAGAAGGGGAATTGATTGAAAAACTGCAAACAATTTTTCCTTGATTATTTGTTAACCTAACCATTTTGTCAATTGGGCTACAACTTATTGGTGAACCACCACTTAAACTTACTTCATAACGAACTTTGTCTAAATCTTGATAATCTAATCCAAGACTGCCACAATTTTGGATATTTGCTCCTGGAGCAAGAATTCTTCCTCCACCATTATTAACTATATTAATTTCAAAGATAGCTTTGTTACCAACCATATCTACAGCAACATAACTGATTCCTACTGGTGCACCTTGTCCACCAGTCATAACCACATTTTGTGGAGTACAAGATTTTTGTTCAGCAGTAACCTGATAAAATAAGGGGTCCACACAAACTTGAGGATTAGCAACAGTATGGTAATCATAACAAGTTAGAAAATTTAAATTAGGATTGTATTCAAAAACTCCTAATGGTAAAACAATGTTTGGTGCTCTGAATTCAAGTAAATTAGTACTGCCTTCAACATTATAAACATTTTTTCCTTCTAAAGTTCCAACATTAACTGCACAAGATTGTGGTAAGCCAAAACTTCCAGAAATAATATTTGTGTCAAAACCAGTAATTTGCATAAAACATTGAGTGACATCTAAATCAGCATTACCTCGGTTCTGAACTTCTACTAAAGCTACTAATTCATTTTGGTCATAAATTAAGTTTGGTGGTTGGTTAGGTAATGTTTTGGCTTCAATTCCTTGCGTGCCAGTTTGTACTATTCTAAGAGCTGCTGCAGTGTCTAAAGGTTGATCACCTGCTTGGACTTGACCTTTACAAGCAACTAGAAATAATGTTAATAGGATAATACTTAATACTTTAACAACACTTACACTCTTTTTCATAATACTAAATAAATAAAAATGATTATATAAGCTTTTCGCTAATATGGCTGGTTAAGAAAGAAAACAATTATAAATGGGTTTAATTTCTGAATGGGAATTATAAATAAAATTAAACTAAGGTGACAAAAAATGACAAAATTTAAAATTTTACACTTTAAAGAAGAATGTATCAGTTGCGGTGCTTGTGCAGCTGTTTGTCCAGACTTTTGGGAAATGGATCAAGAAGGAATGGCTCATCTTAAAGAAAGTAAGAAAGTTGACAATCATTGGGACCGAATAATTGAAACTGAAGATGCTCGTTCTCAGAATCAGGAAGCTGTTGATGTTTGTCCGGTACAGATTATTAAATTGGAACCGGTTGAATAAAGTAGGATAAGTTTTTAAATTATCTATAGTTCTTTAGTATTATGCAAAAATTAATTATTTTAAATACGCGGGAAATTAAAAAGATTAAAGTAATTACTCAAAATGATTTTGGTTATTCTTTAAAAAATGATTATGCCTATTTAAGGAATGATAAAAATAGAATTTTTCTTGTTAATAAAGATATTGGAAGATTAGATATTGATAAACTTAAAATAGATAGGATTGGGTTATATTTCGCTGAGGTAAAACATAATCACGTTAGATTAAGTAAAGAAGGGGCACAATTATTAGCAAAAGAGGCTGAAAAAAATAAAGTTACCTTAAAAAATGTTGTCGAATTTTCTGAAAAAGAAATGAAAGATTATTTCCAGGGTATAGATTTAGAAAAAGATTTAGGTGATGATAATAAGTTTATTTTATTGAAATATAATCAGGAAATTTTTGGTTGTGCTAAATATAAAGAGAAAAAGATTCTAAATTTTTTACCAAAGATTCATCGTGGAGAAGTTATTATTTGATTTTTATATATTAAAAAAGAAAAAAGAAAAAAAGAAAATTATTCTTCTGGTTGCTCATTACAATTAACTGATGCTGTGTTTGGATCAATTCCAGTGATAACACATTCACTTCCTTGAACTTCTCCATTAGCTAGTACAGTAAGAGCAGCAATTCTTTCTAACAAGCCTCCTCTAATTTCAATATTTTCTTCGTCAATTAATTTAACAGTAGATATTCCTGGTTTCTCTGTATTTATCCAAGCAAGACAACTTTCTTCAAAGTATTCTGGTAATACACAAGGGTTTCCAGAAACAATCATCTTGAAATGGTCTACATCTTGATCAGTAGTTACGCCTGCATATTCTAAATCAATCGCAGTGTTAACTTCTAATCCTGTAGAAACTAAAGTTGCATAATCATCTCCTAAACAAGCAGGAACTTCATTTAAATTTTCACAACTTAATATTTGTTCTACTAAAGAATCAGCAGCGTCATTTTCAATTTCTGCATCTGCATTAACTTCATATGCGTCTTCTACATCATTAACTTCTGCAAGATAAATGTCTTCTACATCTGCACTAATTTCAAATATATCTTCTACATCGTTAACTTCTGCAACATATGTGTCTTCTACATCTGCGTTAATTTCAAATACATCTTCTACATCGTTAACTTCATAAGCGTCTTCTACATTAGTATCAACATTAATTTCATAAGTGTCTTCTACTTCTGTGTTGTCGCTAACTTCGTATGAATCTTTTACATCTGCTTTAACTTCATATGTATCTTCTACATCTGTAACTTCTGCAGTATAAATATCTTTTAAATCTGCACTAACTTCAGTAGTAAGTAAGTCTTCTACATTAGAATCAATGTTTGTATCTTGTGCGTTTAAATCTAAATTGTCTTCTGCAACAAATAAATCTTCAATAACTTCAGTTTGAATATCAGCTTGACGATAACCATCATTAAATTGAGTATCTACTCTAACGTCAGATGATTCTTGTTTTGCATCTTTATTATAATTGTGGATATGTATATTATTAGTATCTCCACATCCAGGAGCGATAATCATTCCTGCTACTAATCCAGAAGTTAATATTTTTTTTAAATAGTTTACCATTTTTATTTAACCCTCGTAATTTTAATTGTTTTGTTACTTCCCAATGGTGCTGGTATTTAAATCTTTCGCAGGATTTGTTACTTTTGAGTAGATGTTTACGAAAACTTTATAAAAGAAGTCTCACTAAGAGGTAGTAATTTAATTGATTGGAGGAAAAATTACAATGATAACAAAAAAAATACAATCTTTATTTATTATTTTGCTTTTGTTAGTTTCAGTTAGTTCATTTGTTCTTGCTGATGATGAACAAGAAGCAATTTTAAGTTATAAATTAAGTGAATTAAAGTTATCAAGTGAATCATTAAACGAAGATTTTAATCTTTTGTTTGTTAAACTTGGTGCTATTGGTCCTACAGAAGAAATTCTTAATGGGTTACATAATTTAGAGAGTTCTTTGTATGGAGAAATTTTAATTTTAAATAAGGCTATTAGTTTAGCTGAAGAATTAAGTTTAAATGAATTACTTGCAGATTTTGAAAAAGTAAAAACTGTTGATGTTGACAATTATAATACAATTGTAGCTATTTTAGATGAACACGATGCAGATCGTGATGGGGTAGATAAAGCAAATGATAATTGTCCTTTGACTGCTAATCCTGAACAAGAAGACACTGATAATGATGGTGTTGGCGATGTTTGTGATAACTGTTTAGAAACAGCAAATCCTAATCAAGCTGATTTTGATAATGATGGCATTGGAGATGTTTGCGATAATTGTATATTAACCTCTAATTTTGGTCAAGAAGATGCTGACCATGATGGTATTGGTAATGTTTGCGATCTTGATTATGTAGATGTTCCTGAAGACCCAGTTGATCCAGTAGATTCAGTTGATACTGATGGTGACGGATTTGTTGATTCTGAAGACAATTGCTTTTTAGTAGTTAATCCAAATCAAGCTGATTTCGATCATGATGGTATTGGTAATGTTTGTGACAGAGATTATGTCCCAGAAGATCCAGTTGACCCAGTTGAGCTTGATACTGATGGAGACAGAATTTATGATTTAGAAGATAACTGTCCTTTTGTAGCTAATTCTGGTCAAGAAGATGTTGATGCTGATGGTATTGGCAATGTTTGTGACAGAGATTATAATCCAGAAGGTCCAGTTGATCCTGATGATGATTTAATGAATGCATTAAGAGAAAGCGAAAATGCTTATTTACTGTTTAAAGGAATGTTTGAAGATTCTGTAGTGGCTTATCAAACAGCAATGTGTACTGGAGATGAAGAACAAGCTGAGACAATTCAGTTTGGATTAGCGGTTACTATAATTTTTTCTGCAGGTTATGAAGAATCTTTAAATGGTCACGTTTTAAAATTGGAAGCTCAAGGTAATTCATTAGCTGAAGATTTTGCTTCTCTTGCTGAAAAGTTTAATCAGTTAATTGAAGAGATGGTGATCTTTTTAGCTACAGAGGAATTTGATGCTACTACTTGTGAAGTAGATCCTATAACTCCTGTTGATACTGATGCAGACGGACATTTAGATTCAGTTGACAATTGTCCATTAGCAGCTAATCCTACTCAAGTAGATACTGACGGAGATGGATTAGGAGATGCTTGTGATAGTGCTGGAGAAGATGGTTCAACTCCTGCTGACGATGATCAAACTGCTGATGAAGCTGAGTACGAAGAGTACAAAGATGAGTTTGAAAGTGATGAAGATGACTTTACTTATTTTGAAAAGAAGTACGAGAAAGCAGTAAAAGATGATGACGACAAAGACATTGAGAAGTATGAAAAGAAACTTGAAGATTTAGATGATGATTTGAAAGATCTTGAGAATGATGTTGAAGACATGATTAATGATCTTGAAGATGAAGATGATATCGATGAAAGTCTTTTAGATGATTTATCAGAGCTTGAAGATGACATCATAGATCTAAGAGATGACATTGACGACCTTCTTAATGGGGAAGATAATAACCAATATAATACTTTATTGGACAATTATATTCCACCACAAACAAGTGGGTCCAGTGTTGAGATTCAACCTTTAGATTTTACTGATTTCAGTCAAGATGGAGTTCAAGAATCAGGCTTTAGTAATTTAAGAATGACTTTACTGTTTGTAGCAGGAATTGTTATTTTACTATCAGTGATTCTGTTCTTACTAGCTTTGTTGTTAAAGTAAAATAATAGAAAAAATATTTTTTTCTTTTTTTTAATCTTTCTTTTTCTTTACAAGACGTCTTCAATTGGTTTCTTACCCTTAAGTTTCTTAGTAACATCACTTGCTTGTTTCTGTAAATCAACGCCAAGATCTTTAAGTTCTTTAATGTGCATTTGCATTAGTTGTTCAACTATTTGCAGAATACGCATAAATTCTTCACGTTCTTTAGCTAAAGTAGCCAAGCTACCTTTATGAAAACCAATTTGTTCGTCTTTAGATTCTTTTTTTGCCATAGGTCTTGAATAAATGAAGTTTTATATTAAAGTTTTGGTTGATTAGGGTAAAACAGCACAATCTTTATATATAATCTACAAATTTAAAGAGAAAGATGAAGTTGAAAGATATTTATGAGCAAAAGTACAAAGTATTACTTCTGATTCCATTTATTATTCTAGTCTTAGCTTTATTGCAGATTGGAATTCAAACAGCTGTTACTGGAGATTTTGTTAACAAAGGAATTACCCTTAAAGGTGGTTCATCTATTACTCTTGACAAAACAGACATGGTTAATGTTGAAGAGTTAGGATTATTTTTACAAGATAAATTTCCTAAAGCAGATATTAATGTAAGAACAATCAGTTCTGCAGGACAAGTTGTAAGTGTTGCTGTTGATTCAGATGCACAGGAAAATTCTGAGATTAACGCTTTAACAAAAGCAGTTACAGAAAAATATAATCTTGGTAAAGGGGATTATAGTATTGAAGTGATGGGTTCAGCGTTAGGAAATAGTTTTTTTAAGCAAACTTTTATGGCTTTAATTATCGCTTTCTTATTAATGGGAATAGTGGTCTTAATTTATTTCAGAACTATTATTCCAAGTTTAGCAGTTATCTTAGCTGCATTATCTGATATCATTGTTACTTTATCAATTTTTAATTTGACTGGAATAAAATTAAGTACGGCAGGGATTGCTGCTTTTTTAATGTTAATTGGTTATTCTGTTGATACAGATATTCTTCTTAGTACAAGGTTATTGAAGAGGAAAGAAGGTACAGTGATGGACCGTGTTTATGGGGCGATGAAAACTGGTTTAACAATGAGTACAACTACCCTTGTTGCAATTGGAGTTGCGTTAATATTTGTTGAGAGTGAAGTTGTTAAACAAATTATGATCATCTTATTTATTGGATTATTGGTTGATTTAGTTATGACCTGGATTCAGAACGTAGGGATTTTAAGAATGTATATTGAGAAAAAGAGAAAATGAATCAAAGACTTAAAAATATCATTTCGAACTGGAGAGTAATTATGCTAGTTATTTTCTTAGTTTTTGCAATTGTTTCTATTCATCCGAAAGTATTTGGAAATGAGGGAGTGACAATCAGAAGTGTTGTTCAGAATTCTTCTGCAGAGTTAGCAGGGATACAAAATCCTTCTCCGAAATTAACGCCGTTAGCTAAAGAAAAAATTATTTCTTTTAACGGTGAAAAAATAAACACTGCAGATGATTTTTATAAATTAACTTCTAACCTGAAAGAAAATAGGAGTTTAATGCTAGAGACTAGTGACGGATTTTACACTCTTAAAACAAAGAGAGATGTTTCAGGAGAAATAGATTTAGGATTAAAAATATATCAAGCTCCAACTTCTAATTTAAGAAAAGGTTTAGATTTAGAGGGTGGAACAAGAGTTTTATTAAAACCTGCTGAACCAATTTCTGAAGAGGATTTAGAAATTACGATTGCTAATCTTAAAGAAAGGTTAAACGTTTATGGGCTGAGCGATGTTATTGTTAGAGCAGCTTCTGATTTAGCAGGGGAAGATTTTATTTTAATTGAAATTGCTGGAGTTACAGAAGATGAAGTTAGGGAATTATTATCTCAACAGGGAAAGTTTGAAGCAAAGATTGGTAATGAAACAGTTTTCTTTGGTGGAAAGAAAGATATTACTTATGTTTGTAGAAGTGCTGATTGTTCTGGAATAGATCCAAGAAGAGGTTGTTCAAAAACTTCTGATGGTGGTTATGCTTGTAGTTTCTTTTTTGGAATTACTTTAAGTGAAGAGGCTGCAGAAAGGCAAGCAGAATTAACAGATAAATTAACTGTATTGTCTGAAGAAGGCGGTAGTTATTTGAGCGATGATATTGCTTTATATCTTGATGATAACGAAGTTGATCGTTTAAGAATTGGGGCAGACTTAAAAGGTAGAGCAACCATGAACATTCAAATTTCTGGTGCTGGTGCTGGTCCAACACAAGCAGACGGGGTTACTGACGCTTTGAAAAATATGAAAAGATTACAGACCATTATTATTACTGGGAGTTTACCAGTGAAATTAGATGTAGTTAAAATGGACACAATCAGTCCTTCATTAGGTAAAGAGTTTTTGGATAATATTGTTCTTGTTGGTTTGTTGGCTATTCTTTCGGTTATTACTGTTGTTTTAATCAGGTATAGAAAAATAAAAGTTGTTGCACCAATGGTTTTTATTATAATCTCTGAGATGGTTTTAATTTTAGGATTTGCTTCTTTAGTTGGTTGGAATTTAGATTTAGCAGCGATTGCCGGAATTATTATTGTTGCAGGTACTGGTGTAGATCATCTTATCATTATTACTGATGAAACATTGAAAGGGGAAGTTATCTCTGATTGGAAAAAAAGAATTAAAAATGCAATGTTTATTGTAATGGGAGCATACTTAACAACTTGCGCAGGGATGTTGCCTCTGTGGTTTGCTGGGGCAGGGTTATTGAAAGGTTTTGCTTTCACTACGATTGTAGGTATTTCTTTTGGTGTACTTGTAGCAAGACCTGCTTACGCTGCGATGATTGAACAGTTATTGAAAGAATAAAATTCTATAGTTTCAGTAAATTTATAAAATGGATTAAGAAAAAGTTTAGAATGATAATTAATAATTCATTTAAAGCTATTTTGTTAATGGTTCTCTGTACAATCTTTACTTCTATTGGACAAATTTCTTGGAAATTTGGAATTAATAAAATAAATTTGGATGCTTTAATGACAATATTTAATGTTCCTTTTATATTAGGGTTTGTTCTTTATGGAGTAGGATTTTTGTTGATGCTTTCTGCTTTTAAGTATGGGGAATTAACGGTACTTTTTCCCATTATTGCTACTAGTTATGTTTGGGTAAGTTTATTGTCTTCCTGGCTTTTTCCAGATACAATGAATGTTTGGAAATGGATGGGAGTGACATTAATATTATTTTCAGTTAGTCTTTTAGGGTTGGCTTCAAAGAAAGAAAAGGTGATAGTTGATGGTTAATCTTCTAGCTTTAGCAATTATTTTTGTGGGTTCATTTATTGGTGCGACTGGAACTGCAGTGATGAAAAAAGGAACAATTAAATACACCTTTAAGAAATTGTTATTCAGTATTGATTTTTGGGATGGGTTATTTCTTTACATTATTGCTACTGTTTTTTATCTTATAGTTTTAAGCATGGAACAGTTAAGCGTAGTTTATCCTTTAGTTTCTTTAACTTATATTTGGACCACCATTCTTTCTGTTAAATATTTAGGAGAAAAAATGAACAAGTGGAAATATTTTTCTTTAACAGGAATAATTTTTGGAATTGTTTTAATTGGAATTGGAAGTTAATTTGATTTTAATTTTATTCTAATTTGGTCAAGAAGGTAAGGGAGAATGAACGCTACAGCAAAGACAATTGCAGTTATCCAGATGTTATGTTGAACATTATCGACTTTTAAATCTCTGATAAATCTGTTAGAAACAAAAACCATTATAGTCATATTGGCTAAGGCAAGAATAGGAATAATAATTGCTGCTGTAAGATGATGTTTTTTTTCTAAATGGCCAATGTCTGTGATCAAAAAATTATAAAGGAAACCCACTGTACCCGCTAAAATAACGATGGTGGTGTAAAGAAGCCATTTGTTTAAAACAATTAAGAAGGGGATTAAGATTAATGAAACTAGTAAGTTAGCGAAGATAATTACTACCAAAGCACTCCAGAAAACTATTTTTGAGAAATGGGTATCATGTTTTTCTTCTTTTTCCAAAATACTTTCAGCTTTTTTTATTTCGTTCTCATTCCAACCTTTCTCTTGCAAATCCATCTTTCTTTTTTCTTTCATTCTTGTAAAAGACGATTAAGGCTGATAAATTCAGCGATTCGTTTAAATTCTTTAGCAGATCTTGAACGAGGATAAATGTGGGTTAATGGTGCTTGTCTATGTAAAGATTTTCTGATTTTACGATCATGTTTAATATTAGCAATAATTGGATGTCCTAAAATATTGGCGACTTCTTCAGGTTTAAGTTCATTCCTACCATTATGACTCATATTTAGAATTATACCACCAATGATGTTATCATTTGTTTTTGCTAACTGGATTGTTTTTAACGCATCCATAACTGAACTTAAATTAGGATTAACTACCACTAAAATTTCGTCACTATTTTTTAGAACTTGATTAACTTCATAACCTAACCCAGAGGGAGAATCAATAAGAACAAAATCTGCAGCATTATCTAAATGTTCAAAAATTTCAGTTAGTTTTTGAGGATTTGTTTTTTGGTATTCTGCATATGAAGGTGAAGAAGGAATTAATGATATCCCTGATTCGTGCAAATAAGTTATTTCAGAAATATTTTTTTCTCTACGTAAAAATTGGTTTAATGTTCCTTTTGGATTAAGGATGCCTAACTGTAAAGATAAGTTAGGGGTAACCAAATTTGCATCAAGTAAAAGAACTTTTCTTCCTAATTTACTAAGTGCATAGCCTAAGTTTAATGTAGTAGTGGTTTTTCCAACACCACCTTTTCCTGATACTAAAGCAATAAAACGAGTCATTTTCAACCTCTCTTTCAAATTAATATTAGATTAAAATTGGGAAGAGTATTTAATATTTTTGTTCTTAGAGATGGTAGTTAATCTTCTTCCACTTTTTTACCATGGACTAATTCCCAAGCATAATCAAAGAAATGATGGACATAACGTTCACAATTGGTAAGATTATCAATATTAGCTTCAGCAGTACGCTTATCTAATCTCACTACCAAAGTTACATGTCGACGATATTCTCTTCTTCTTTCGTAAGGTAAGTTTAAAATTGTTTTCAAGAATGAGTAAAAATGAAGATATTTTTTTAGTTTTAGATCTTCTGGATATGTTTCAGTTAATCTTGTTGCTCTCAAAGCAGGACTTTTGGGTAAAACGGTAACTTTATTTTCATCTTTAGCTTTTTCCAATAGTGCTTCAATAGTTAAATTATAAACATCAATTAATCTGTCTAAAGCATTAATGATGACATCAACAGTCCTAGTGTATTTTAGACTAACGTAAATGATGTGTTCAAGACGTTTGAGTTCTTCTCTCGCTTCTAATAATAAATCAGTTATATGTTCCATATGTTTTCAGAATTTATTGAAAGGTTGGCTTTCTTTTTATGTTTTTCTGTTTTTAACAGGATAATTTAACTAACGCCCCAGACTGGGTTGTGTTTCCTTACAAACTTTTAACAAAAGTTTGATCAAAACAAAGTTGAACTTCAATTCTTTCAGTTCAACCAACGCCCCAAACGGGGTTGTTTTTTCTTTTTATTTCAGCAACTTCTTTAAGAACTTCTATTTCCATTTTAGAGAGATGTTTCTTCATTTCTTTTAGTTTTCTGAAATCTTCTTCAGGAATGTCTGTATAAAGAAAGTCTCCTTCATCAACTTGTCTACCTATGGTAACACCATCCATAGACATTGCTAATTGTTTGCCTTGTTCAGCTAAAGAGATATTATCTTTACCTTCTTGCATACTTTTAGCAGAAGTAATCTGCTTTCCTTCTTTATTCATAATTGGGTCGCCAGTTTTAATTTGGCCAATTTCTATTTCTACACCCATGATGGCTGGATTACTTTGTCTAAAGGTATAGCCTTTAAGGACTGCAAATTTACAAGGTCGAACAAGTTTTGATAATTTTCGCATTTCAATATCTTTTTTTAGTTTTTCAAGATATTCTTCATAATCTTGAATTATTTTGTAAATAATATCATTAGTAATTATTTTTAATTTTTTACTTTTAGTTAGTTCTATTAAATCTTCAGATACTTTAATGTTAAATCCAAGAATTATAGCACTAAATTCATCTTTTTCTTTTAATGATTCTAGTTTAGAAAGATCTTTTTTTGTTAAGTCTCCTAACGAAGCAGATGAGATGGGGATATTTTTTTCTTGTAATAGGTTTCTTAATGCTTCTAATCCGCCGATAGTATCAGCTTTAATCATTACGCCAACACATTCATCGCACTCAGTTACTATTGTGCCAACTTCTTCTTGCACTTCCTGTTTTAATTTTTCTACTTCTTCAGGTTTACCAGAACAGCTGATAATTGGCATTCCAGAAATTGCTTCGTTTAACCCCGGAGCAGAAATTTTTACACCTGTAGCGGCAGTAACTTGTTTAACGTTTTTGAAGCTACTTTTCTTTTCTCTCATTTCGGATAGTTCTGCCGGTTCTAATAATGCTCTCACTTTGACAACGATGGCTTGATCTATTCCACCGATAACTAAAGTGTCATTAACTTTTAATTGGCCATTATAAATAATTGCATCCAAAGTTGTTCCCATTCCTTTCTCTTCTTTAACTTCCAAGATTGTGCCTTTACAATTGCCAGTTTCTTCAATCTCTAATTTTTTTTCTAAGAACTTTTGCGCTAATCCAGTAAGGACCATTAACAGTTCAGGAATTCCTTGGCCGGTATGTGCGGAAACAGGAACAATGGCAATTTGTTTAGTATAATCTTCTACTCGATCGAATCGTTCTGATTGCAAATCATGTTCAGCAACTGTTCCTACCAATTCGTATAATTTTTTTTCAAATTCGCCTTGCATTTGCGTGTTCATACTGTTAATGTTTTGCATCAGTAATTTACTTTTATCATATTGCCAGCCGTGAATCAAATCAACTTTATTAGCAGCAATAATAAATGGAACTTTATTGGCTTTAAGAATTTCTATCGATTCAATAGTTTG
>JABJOX010000014.1 GCA_018664115.1 Candidatus Woesearchaeota archaeon | reverse complement strand
GTTGGTGGCGGAATTTATACTAAAGCTGCTGATGTTGGTGCAGATTTAGTTGGTAAAATTGAAAAGGGTATCCCTGAAGACGATCCTAGAAACCCAGCTGTTATCGCTGATAACGTTGGAGACAATGTTGGAGATTGTGCAGGAATGGGTGCTGACTTATACGAAACTTATGTAGTTACAATTTTAGCTGCAATGTTACTAGCTTTGATTCCTTCAGTCGCCAGCACTTACAATATGGCAATTGAGTTACCATTAATGTTTGGTTGTGTTGCGATTATCGGTTCAATCATTGGAACTTGGTTTGTCCGTTTAGGAAAGAAATCAAAAAATATCATGGGCGCTTTGTATAAAGGTTTAGTTGCCGCTGGATTATTATCAGCTGCAGGATTTTACGGAGTTATCTGGTATACTAACAATCCTTTAAACTTATTTTATGTAGCACTTATCGGTTTAGTAATTACTATTCTAATTAATGTTGTTACTGAATATTACACTAGTACAAAGTATCGGCCAGTAAAAGCTGTTGCTGAAGCTTCTTTAACTGGAGCAGGTACAAACATTATTCGTGGCTTAGCAATTGGTTTAGAATCTACAATTCTTCCTGTATTGATTATTTGTGCAGGTATTGTTGGCGCATATCTACTTGCTGGAGTTTACGGAATTGCTATCGCAGCGGTATCAATGTTATCATTAACAGGAATAATTATCGCACTAGATTCTTACGGACCAATTACTGATAACGCTGGCGGGATTGCAGAAATGGCTGGCTTAGATAAAAAAGTTAGAAAAAACACTGACGCTTTAGATTCTGTTGGTAATACTACTAAAGCAGTTACTAAAGGTTATGCCATTGGTTCAGCTGCGCTTGGTTCATTAGCTTTGTTCGTTGCTTTCACTCAAGAAATTAAGCATGTTATCGATGTTCCTGTAAGTTTCTTGTTAACTAACCCAGCAGTTGTTGTTGGATTAATTATCGGAGCAATGTTACCGTTTGCTTTTTCAGCAGTATTGATGACTGCAGTAGGAACTTCTGCTCACGCAATCGTTTTGGAAGTAAGAAGACAATTTAAAGAAATCAAAGGGATCATGTCTGGAAAAGCTAAACCAGATTATGCTAGATGTGTAGACATTGTTACTAAAGCAGCTTTGAAAAATATGATTTTACCAGCAGTGATTGCTGTTGCTGCTCCTCTTGCTGTAGGATTATTGTTAGGAATAAAAGCATTAGGTGGATTATTAATCGGAGTAATTTTATCTGGATTAGTAATGGCTTTATTCATGAGCAATTCCGGAGCAACTTGGGATAATGCTAAGAAGTACATTGAAGATGGCAAGCATGGTGGTAAAGGCAGTGATGCACATAAAGCAGCTATTGTTGGCGATACTGTTGGAGATCCGTTTAAAGATACTGCAGGACCGGCATTAAACGCTTTGATTAAAGTTATCAACACTTTAGCAATCGTCTTCGCACCGCTATTTGTGATGTACGGACTAAATTTATTTTAGTTTTTTTTTAATTTCTTTTTTTTAAAAATAATAAATGGGATGATATAAAAATGGTAGAAAAAGTAAGTTTGAATATTGAAATAGGAAATAAATCAGATCTTGAATTAATCCTGGGATCATCAGATTTAGTTCAAAAAAATGAGTTACATGTTCAAAGAGGAAAAGAATATTCAAAAGAAATTGCTAGTGCTGATTCTAATTTTTCAATTGCACTTGTAGCAATGGCAGATGGAGAAACACCAAACTACACTATTGGCTATATTAATAATGTTAAAGTGATTCTTAATAATGTTCAAGCAAGCCCACTAATAATAAATAATGGAATGGTGCAAAGAGCTTTAGAAGAATTTACTGAAAATATTATTTATCCCACATACAAACTTATGCTCGTTAGTCCAAGAACAGACTGGTCTGAGTTATTAGGGAACAAAGGAACTTTAGCACCTTATGCAACACCAGATAGAGCTTATCAAAAATAAATAAGGGTGATTCTGAACCAATTGAAGTTACCGGACATAGACTAGAAGACAAATTTATAATAAAATCAGTTTCCGCTAATAGAGGTACTGTTGACATCAAATAAACTTTTATGGAGTAAATAAGTTATTTGAATTTTCATTCCTTTGTATATCTCATTACAACAAATATTAAAATATAAAACAAGATATTACTAATAAAAATGAAAGATTATTGGAAAATGAATTTGGAAAATAGCAGAAGATTGAAAGCAGAAATAGAAAAAGATAAGTTTGAACCAATTACTCTATTATCTTCATTACCAGAACCAATTAATATAGCTTCTTCACCAGAACCAATTAATTATTTTAAAGAAACTGAAAGATGGAAACCAGAAGTAGATAAGTTTGAACCAATCACTTTATCTTCATTACCAGAACCAATTAATTATTTTAAAGAAAGTGAAAGATGGAAACCAGAAGTAGATAAGTTTGAACCTATTACTCCAAAAACAATTGATTACTTAGCAGAAAGTGAAAGATGGAAACCAGAAGTAGATAAGTTTGAACCAATTACTTTAACTCCATCACCAGAACCAATTAATTATTTTAAAGAAACTGAAAGATGGAAACCAGAAGTAGATAAGTTTGAACCAATTACTTTAACTCCATCACCAGAACCAATTAAATATTTAGAAGAAAAAATATGGGAAAATTATTCAAGTCCTTTTGAAAAGATTAATGCAGAATGTAGGGCATACCTGAGTGCAATTTCATCAGGTTCAGCTATAGGCTCAAGTGAATATCAAAAAAAATTTAATAGTACGATGTATAGTGAAGGCTTTACAAATAAATTAACTGACAAACATGGAAAAATAATTTCAGGTAGTGAAATTATGAGAATCGGTGAACTATATCTTGAAGCAGAAAGAGAAAGTTTTGGAAGTTTTAAAGATGTCCATGAAATTTATCAAGAAAAATTAAGATTAAATACTGAATGGGTAAAAAAATTTCCATAATAAAATCAAATTCTTTTTCTAGAATCAATTGCAGAATAAATGCCTTTTTCCAATAAATAAGGGCAACGGTTTATTTCCATTTTATCAAGAACTAGATCAACATCTGCTTCTTCCCATCTCTCTTTATAATCAACAAAATTCAGATTACCAGAAATTCCTAAAATAGCAAGCCTTTTTCCAGATGGACATTCTCTTGCTGCAGAACAAAATTCATAACCAAACATCTTATCCATTTCTGTATCTACAACCGTAGCATCAAAATTTCTTTCTTTAATTAACTTTAAAGCTTCATATCCATCAGCCACTTCATAAACATTAAAACCGGCAATTTCAAGTCTCGCACTAGTCAATTCTCTATGGGCTAGTTCATCATCTACTACTAATACGCTTGGTCCGCTTAATACTGATGCTTCAGTTCCAAATATTTGGTCTATTAATGACATGAAGCTAGCATTTTAGTCGGGCAGTTTATAAAGCTATCGGTTTAATATATAATGTATATGCTTTTTGTAGAATAAGAGAGAATAATTGATTATAACTGAATACCACTAACTATATTAAGCAATATATTTTTTGTTCTCTGGTCATAAATTTTTGTTTTGTCTGTTGCAGAAATATCCACCAATACAGGTTCTTCTACAATATCGAGAGGAGGCAAACGTTTTGTGTAATCAACAACTTGGTCTATAGATTTCATGGAAATATAAGCGTCATTTTTAGAAGAACCCACTAAATAAGTTCCATCTTCCAGTCCAAAAACTTCTAGTCCGTATTCAACCATATTTGATTTTATTTTGTAGCAGTTATAAAGTTTACTAAACAAATTAAAAATATAGGTTAAAGAACAATAAAGTTTATAATTAAAAAAAAAATCTAAATCCACATGATAATCTCAACACTGCCAATTTTAGACTTTCCGAGCCATCCGGGAATCCTCCCAGAGTTTTCTACTGAAGAAACTAGTAGTTTAGAGGAAGCCATTAAAGAAGATTTTGGAGAAAAAGGATTAGAAAGATTTAAAGAATATAAGATACAAATTAGTGCTCCAGGATATGATTTTTCTTTAGGTTTTGAAAGAGACGGTGATTTATTAACATTATCTACAGAAAATCCAACGAGTGGTAGAATTTATAGTATTGCCACTCAAGAGATTAAAGGAATCAGTGCCCAAGATGGAACTTTTCATTATCGTAAAGAAAGTAATGATAAAAGAAGAATTTCAATTGATCTTGATTTGAATCCTAATGACAAAGAATGCCAATATCTAAGATTATCATTCAATTCTATTTAATTTTTGTTTTTTAGTTTCAACTCAACCCAAACTAACCACCAAATTTATAAATAATACCAGAAACATAAAGAACATGATTTGTTTTATCGCTTTAATCGTTTTTGGAATTATGGGAATCTTCTCAGCTACACACAGAAAGATTGCTGTTGAAGCGTTTGACTGTGTTTTCAAAAAATTAACTTTAAGAAAATGTTCAACTGGATTAGATACAAGAATCAAAAGTTCCATTACCGGAAAATTTCTGAGAAAGAATCCTAAAACAGGTAAATTCATTTACAAACATTTTGAAATCATTTCTTGGGGATTTACAATTTTATTAATTGCTAGTATGGTTTGGACAGGAATTTCTGGCTACAATTATTACGTTTATGGAAATTGTAATGGTCCAAGTGTAGAAGATCAGGGTGGATTATGTTTGTTTGATCCTTCTGGCAGTAATTCAGAAATAACTGAATGTGATAATGATGATATTGAAACACAAACAGAAAGTAGTGAACCAACTTTAGAAAATGTTGATTTATCTTTATTTCCAACATACAAACCAAAAGAAAGTCAAGATTCTTTAGTTTACGTTGGCTGTTATACTTGTGTTAACACCAGAAAAGTTAACCCTACCATTAACGAATTAGTTATTACTAATAAAGAAACTTTAGAATTTACTTTTGTTCATTTACCTTTGCATAAAGAGTATGAATACATTTCCAAATTAGAAAATTGTTTATATTCAGAAAGTAAAACTGCTTTTTGGCAATTTCACAACGCTTTAATGCAAATGCCTATTGCTGATTTAGATAATCAAGATAATGTTTATTCTGTCTTGGATAAGATTGAAAATATTGATAAAGAAAAAATTATTTTTTGTTCACAAACAATTCAAGCGGAAGAATTATTGGAAAAACAAATTTCTGAAATTAAGAAAATGAATGTTGAAGGTACACCAACAATCTTTGTTAATGAACAAGTGTTTATTGGTCCAAAACCTTTACGTGTTTATGAACGACAATTATCAACTAACGTTGACTGGTTCGGAATGGGATTGTTAGGATTAGGTGCTTTAATAATTTTGATTATGATTTACTTCGCAGTATTCAAGAGAGAATAGATTATTTAGGATATAAAAGTTTATTAATAATAACACACTTATTTAAGATACAAATGACAGAAGAAATAGAAGTTACGGATAAAGTAGTAAAACAAACTAGAAATTTTTATATGACCGTTACAGCAGCAATAGTAGCTATAGGAGTTGGTGGACATTATGTCACAGAATACTTAGAAAGCGAAATAAAACAAGGGATCCATAATAAAATAGATCAATTAAAAAAAGAGATAGAAGTGGATTTCTACGGAGAACCAAAAGCAGATTTTATGGCAAGACCAGTTGTAGATCTTGAAGGAATTGCTCATGGTAACCATGAAACTTATGTTGCCCCTGTTATAACTGAACATAGCACTAAATATAAATCTTGGACAGAATCAACATTAAGCATGTATATTGTTCCATTTAAAGATCAAGATTTAGGATTTGTAACAATAGAAGTTTTAGATTCATCTAACGTTCCCAAAGAAACAATTGATACTAAAATAACTAATAAATGTTTAGTAACAACAAAAGCCAGAGAAGTTTCTCCAAAAACATACAAAGCATTTGCAGCTGATATAGATGTAAAAAGTTGTTTAGAATATAGTCTTTTACATAAACTTTAAATCACACGTGTAAACTAAACCCCATAGCAAATTATATAAATAAACT
>JABJOX010000028.1 GCA_018664115.1 Candidatus Woesearchaeota archaeon | reverse complement strand
TCTTTCAGAAACTAGTGCGTGAACATATTTGATTACTTCTCTTGGATCCCCTACAACTTCTAACAAACCAGGTCCGTTATCAACATGGTCATAAGTCATATAACCTGGAACTCTATCCCAAATTCGGAACTGTCTTCCATCGTCTGTAAGTGTTCCTAATACATACAATCCAATTGAAAGATCACCAAAAATTCTCTTTTGTGCTTCTCTATCATTTCCGAGATACAATGAGAAAAGTTGCGTAATTAATTCTAACTTTTCTTTTGCGCTAATACTTACAAGGGCTTTGTTAATTTTCTCCATTTCCGGTATATCTGTAGTAAACCCTGAATCAATCCTCCAACGTACTTTTGGTGCCCCCTCATGAGTTAACGCCTCTAATCTACTTTCCAATTCTAACATTTTATTCTACCTCCTTTTAACACTCACTTAGTAAGTGTTTCGTTATAATACAGTAGTAACTAATAACTACTTAAATGTTATTCCTCCCTAACGGGAGAACAACAGAAAGATTTAAATAAAAATAAAGCTAATTGACTAAAATGGAACAAATATTAGAAAAAATAGGCTTAACTAAGAATGAAGTTAAAATATATCTCAAATTATTAGAATTAGGTTTAACTACATCAGGAGCAATTATTAAGAAAACCGGTATCCATAATTCTAAAGTTTATGATGGCTTAGAACGATTGGCAAATAAAGGCCTGGTAACCCACGTTATTATTTCCAATACAAAAAACTTCAAAGCCGTTTCTCCAGACAGACTACTAGATTTCTTAGAGGACAAAAAGAATAATATTAACGAAGAAGAAACAGAGATTAAGAAAATTATCCCTCAATTAAAATTACTTCAACAATTAAAAACAGACGATACTCAAGCAGAAATATTCCAGGGATGGAAAGGCCTAGAAACAGTCTTTAATGAAGGAATAAAAGTAATGAACAAAAATGATGTTTGGTACGTTTTAGGAGCCTATGCAGGAGAAGATCAACAAAAAACTAATGCCCTAATTACGAAAGTTATCAAAAAATGTGAAAAAAAGAAAATGAAATGGAAAGTTCTTTACAATGAAAGTGCCAGAAAAACTTTCCAATATGAACAACAATCACCAATCACAGAAAATAAATTCTTACCGCAAGAAACTCCCGCCACCATCAATATTTACAAAGATGTAACATTTATTGCTCTTTGGATAAAAAATCCAGTAGCTTTCAAAATAAAAAGCAAGAAAGTTGCAGATTCATTCAAGAAATACTTTGAAATCATGTGGGCGTTAGGAAAGGATTAAATCACTATACCATGTTTTCTCAAATAAGATTTAGACTTCCGATAACTTAATAATTCTCCATCAATAATTAAATTAAAAGATTTTACCAACAAGGGATCTTTTCCAACATATTTAATAGCAGTCCCTTTCTTAACAAGTTTCTTAAATACATTAATTTCAAACTTAGCTGTTTTTTTAGGATAAACTTTTTGTAAATAATTAAATATGGTCCCAACTAAAGCCCCTGTAAATGTATCCCTTATATTTCCAATCCCTAGTTTACCAGTCTTCAAATCTTCTTTCTTGGGTTCTTTTTCTCCTTCTTTTAAATAAAAAAGACGTAAATAAAAAATTTCATTAAAAAGATTTACCCTTTCAGAAAGACTTGGCAATATAAAATGTTTTTTCCCCTTATCTATAAAACTCAAAAAATTATCAGAAATTTTCTTAAACAAACCCCAATGGCCAGAAATAAAAGAAAGCACTAACAAAGCTAATTCTTCATAATCCAAATCCCAATTTTCGGCATCAATAATTTCCTGAAACTTAAAAATAACATAAGAACTTTTAGGAGAATTTGGTATACTTTTTAAAAATTTCGAATGATAAACTGCTCGATCCAACGTAGTCCAAACATAAAATCCTTCTCCCTGACCATAACCATGAGCCAAATTAGAGTATGCTCCATTTTTAAGAAAAGATTTCAAGTTACTAAAATCTGATTTTAATCTAGCAGTATGAAAAACATCTAAAGCTACTTCAGAAGAATAATTTGCTTTATTGCCACTCATCTCATAATGAATATAAATATACTATTTAAAGATTATCTTTAAATTAAAAAAAAATCTACCGATATCTTTATAAACCTACAACGAAAATAAACTTAAAATGGTAACTAGAACAGGAACTAAACAAAGGAAAACAAGACATAAGTATACTCAATCTGTTAGAAAGAAAGGAAAACTTTCCATCAGTAAATATTTACAAGAATTCGTAGACGGAGACAAAGTTAACTTAAAAATTCATCCAGGAGTACAAAAAGGCAGATTTTTCCCTAGATTCCATGGTTTAACTGGAACAGTTTCAGGTAAGAAAGGCAGTTGTTATGGTGTTAAAATCAAAGATGGAAAGAAAGAAAAACTTTTATATATTCATCCTATTCATTTAAACAAATAAAATGGCACATACAAAAATGGTGCATTTTTGAGCACCATTTTATTGGTAAACAAATAAAATGGCAAATCCACAATTTATTGAACAGAAATCTCTATCTTTAGTAGATGTTAAAGTAAAAATAGACGAAATAGAAAAAAGAGATAAAGAATTGAATTATCTTTCAAATAAAGCTAAAGAGTATTTAGAAACTTTTGTTAAACTAGACTTAAAACAAAAAGAAGAATTAGAAAAAAAACTTTCTGATTTAGACTTAACAAGGTTAAAAGAAGAACATATTGCCAAAATTGTTGATTTCCTACCGAAAACAGTAGACGAATTAAAAGTAGTTCTAACCGCATACCCATTAAGTATGCCTAAAAAAGATCAAGAAGCAATTGTTAAAACAGTTAAAGAATTTGCTTAATTCTATTAAAAAAGCGCAATTTTTATTAACTCTTAAGATATATCTCTAAAATAGAACAAAAAAAATGGAACCAATCAATAAACAACAAGTTAAAGAAGAGAATGCGATAATCTTGGAATATTTAGAACACGGTTATCCTATGGAACAAGGAACAATGAAGTCTTCTATAGCTCAAGCTCTTGGCCTTAACCATTTAACATTATTAGAATTGATTCCAAAAAAAGATATCCATTTACAACCACAACAAGAAGTTTATATTGGTGAAGGTAAAAGAGATGATATCCACCACATTAAAGGCAGAATATCAATTGACAAGTTAACTAATTCTGCTAGAAAAGAATTACCTCACGTCATTGAAACAGTTATTAGTAAAGATGAAGAAAGGTTCATAGAATTTTTCAATAAAGCTCAACCTTTAACAATGCGAATGCACCAATTAGAACTACTTCCAGGATTAGGTAAAAAACATATGTGGGAAGTAATTAACGCTAGAAAGGGTAAACCGTTTGAAAATTTTGAAGATTTAAAGAACAGAGTTAAACTAATTCCTGATCCAAAAGGGATGGTAATTAAAAGAATTCTTGCTGAATTAGAAGGTAAAGAGAAATATAAGCTCTTTATAGGATAAATCCACTATAAATCATTCTAAAAAAGTTAAATTTCTATGACTCCTAAAATATCTATGACATTCTAGAAACTTTTATAAAGCACCCCTATTTCTAATCAAAAATGGCAAAATTACGTAAATTCAAAGCGTACCAAAAGTTAGAAAGACCTTACACTAGAATTAGTAAGTATACTAAAAAGAACTACGTAAGAGGCGGATTTCCCCACATGAAAGTTATCAAGTTTGATATGGGTGACCCTCGAAAAGAATACGATACAGTAATTAAATTAAATTCCACTAGAAGTATGAATTTCCGTCATAACGCTTTAGAATCTGCCAGAATGACTTCTAACAGATTATTAGAAAAAACTCTTGGTAAAGAATACCATTTAAGAATTAAAGTTTATCCGTTTCATGTTTTAAGAGAAAATCCTTTAGCAAGTGGTGCAGGTGCAGACAGAATGAGTACAGGAATGAAGAAATCTTATGGTAAATCCATTAGTTGTGCAGCCAGAGTTAGAGAAGGCCAAACAGTAATTGAATTAAGAGTAAATAAAGAGAATATTAAAGTGGGTAAAGAAGCATTAACCCGAGCATCAAAAAAATTCCCTTGTACTTGTAAAGTTATTGCCCAATAAATTATTTCTATTAATTAATTTTTTTAATTATCTTAGCTTACTAATAATCTTTTCAACTTTCTTCAATTCTTTATTAAGTTTAGAACCCCTCATTTCTTCCAACAGGTGTTTCTTCTCTAGCTCTTTAGATATTTTATTAACTTCCCGAACCGCTTTACGGCCAGCTAAAACAGTAGTATTATTAACAGATAACTTTCTGGGAATATTCAAAACTTTTCTCTTCTTCTCATTTTTCACCGGATGATTTAATTTATACAACTTCATATCTAATTTTTCCAATTCTTTTTGTAACTTACTTCCATTCTTTCTAGCAAGTTGATGTCTTTCTTCTAACTCTTTAGATACTTTAATAACTTCCTGAACCGCATTTTGTTCAGCAATTATATCTCTACGCTTTGATTTAAAAATAGATCCAATATTTTTAACGTTTACTTTCCTAGTTGATTTCTTAACCGGACGATCAATTGAAGATATTTTTTGATTTAATTTTTCTAATTCTTTTTGTAATTTACTTTCATTCTTTCTAGCAAGTTGATGTTTTTCTTCTAACTCCTTAGATATTTTAACTACTTCTTCAATTGCTTTTTTATCTGCAATATTATCTACAACTCGTTCTTCTATAATTGATTTCTTAATACCCCGAGTAGTTCTTGTTACTTTCTTTTTATCTAAATTAGTTAAACTTCTATCAATCCATTTTAATTCCTTACCTAAAAGTACATCCGTTTTAGGTTTTTCTACAATGGTTGGTTTTGTTTTAGTTTTAATTGCTAATTTTTCAATAAACAAAATCTTTTTCTTTTTGGAAACAACTGTTACAGGTTTCTTTAACATTTTCTTAAAAGAAACTTTATCAATATCTTTAATACGTAAATCCACCTGTTCCATCTCTTCCATTAAACGAAGTTTTCTTCTCTGTTTCCATTCAGCGATTGGTTTCTTTTTCAGTGGACTAACAACAATTGCTGGTATTCCTGTCCCTTTAATTTTAACGTGAGGACAAGATTTATGATTCCAAAGATAAGTTTTGAAATTAGATGAACCAATACTAATCATGCTTCTAGACCAGACCATAAATTTCCGAGTATTTCGAAGAGTAAAAGATACTAAGAATAATATAAATCTCACAATTGAAGTTAATGCAATCCAAATACCTACAGATACAGATTTCAATAACAAGAATAAATATTTGCCAGACCAAATAGTTGCTTTTCTAATTAATAGATAAGTATCCTTTATTATTACAGCTAAGCCGACCACTAATGCTTTGAGAGTATAAATAGTCCATTTAGTTAAAAATTTGAAAGCAGATTTAGAGACAGATAATGTTCCAGTAATAAGATTCTTAATAAATTTCCAAAGAGATCTCTTGCTTTCTTTTAAAACCATTGACGAAGCTTCACTAACATCTTCCTTTGCATTCTTACTTCTCTTTACAACAGCAGAGGAAGTTTCACTTATTCCTCCACTTACTTTTGCAGACATCTTAGCAGAACGTCTGAACAATTTCCTGAACTGTCGCTTAATCCAATTCTTAGCTGCCCGTAGAGACAAGCCAATAGCTAACAAGAACTTCAACAATTTCTTCTCAGTACGCCGTACTTCTTTACGTACAAAACGATTACTGTCATGCACAGCCTCAGAAGATTGTTCACTTACTTTTGCAGACATCTTAGCTGAACGTCTGAACAATTTCCTGAACTGTCGCTTAATCCAATTCTTAGCTGCCCGTAGAGATAAGCCAATAGCTAACAAGAACTTCAACAGTTTTCTTTCAGTCCTACGAACTTCTTTACGAACAAAACGATTACTATCATGCACAGCTTCAGAAGATTGTTCACTAACTTTTGCAGACATCTTAGCAGAACGTCTGAACAACTTTCCAAATTGATGTTCAACCCATTTCATAACTAAACCAAATGATGAAATAATAGCCAAGACAAACTTAAACAAACTTCTTTTAGACCGACGTACTTCTTTACGTACGAAACGATTATTATCACGTATAGCTTCAACATAATCATCACTTACTTTTTCAGACATCTTAGCAGAATGTCTAAACAACTTTCTAAACCGTTGAACAATTAAATTCTTAACAAATCTAAATCCACGATATAAAATAACAAATGGATATGCTAGCCCATAAGAAACTATTAAAGCCGCTTTAATCAAACGACGTTTAAAAATGATTAGAGAAGCAATCTTTCCTCTTTTGAACGTAGGAACGACTTTAATCTTTTTAATCAATTCAGTTTTTGCTTCTTCTAAATCATCGAATACTCCTTTCCGTTTAATTTTGAATCCATATATTTTACGTAATCTATATCCAGCATAAATAGTAATCATAATTAATATAATCAATACAAATAATCCAAACCAATATGACCGATAACCGAATGGAACCAATTTTACTGCCGTACCAAATGCTCTACCTACTAAAGCAGGAGAATCATAAAACTCATCTTTTGCAACTTTCTCTATAGCAAGGCGTTCAAATTCATGCTCTGAAACAAGTGTTCCGTCTTTGTAGATTCTACTTTTGATAACATAATCACTTCTAGGATCAAACTTGTACACTATTTCCTGTGCCAAGAAAGCTCCCCTGTCAGATAAAACATCATAAGGTCCATAAAATTCTACAAAAGAACTTACTTGTCTTGGAACAATTATATTTTCAAGATCTCTTTGTTTCCAAGCTATTTGATTAATATCAATCTCAACATGATACTTACCTCTACTCTGAGTTTCAGAAACCTCTTTAGGTATTAATACATAAACATCCATAATATTATCATCTTCACCAAAATCTATCTCTGTACCAATCAAACGTTCATCAATTGGTGCTATGGTTTTCTCTTCCAATAAAACGCCCCTTGATTCTAAAATAATTTCTACATCTTTTGGATCTAATGACAATCCTTTTCTCAAAAATAATTCTGTTTCCACAGTTTCTTTTGGCCTAACAACAATCTCTTTGGTGATTAATGAATTTCTCAAATATTCACCAGCGGTATGTTCACCAGAATACATCCCCACTTCACCGGCAAAAAAACTTGCAGTTTTACCGACACTAATAAAATCAACATTCTCCCTTTCAATCAAAGAAATTATTTCTTTACGTTCCTCAATTTTTTGTCGAAGGTCATCCTCATTAATATCTTTAAATTCATCAAGTAATCTATCACGTAAAATATCTTCAACCCTCTCCCCATCTTTAAGTTCATATATCTTCTTCTTAATTCTCGGACTAACCACTAAATCTTTATCACCAGGATTATAAATTCTAACTAATACTTTCTCAACATCCGAAATTGGATTTCTTTGTACTTCACCCCTATCAGCAGTTGGCCCCTCTCTGAAATCAGTAGCAGCTTCCGGATTAGTAGCAGCCATTTCAGATCTTGGAACCCTAATATCTGTAATAATATGATCAGCAATCGCTCGAACTTCTCTCTCTGAAAGCACTTCTTTTTCAGAATCTATTGGTGCTGGAGCAGCAGGTGAAGGGGGTGCAGGAGGTTCAGGAGGAGTTGCAGGAGCAGAATCAGTAGCATCTGAACCCCTTGAAGAACCACCACTATCAGCAGGAGGTGTAGCAGGGATAGCAGTTATCGTAACAACAATCGCACTAGATTTAGTATTATTGAACGTATCATTAACACTGATATTCAAATTGTAAGCCCCAACAGCAAGAATGGTGTTGTTAAGAATTGTACCGCTAATATTAATGCTGAACTGAGTCGTATCATTAACAGTATAACTACTAACGTTATAATTATCAGTAGCATTTACATCGTACAAGAACTGATTATCAACCTGAACACTTTGATCACTTGGCGTTGGACTAAAACTAGGAGCAGTTGTATCTGTAATGTTAATGAAAATAACCGTACTATTAGTGTTATTAAAAGTATCATTAACACTAATATTAATTGGAATCACACCATAATGAAGAGTACTAACATTAGTCAAACCACCACTACTATTAATTTTAAATTGAATAGTGTCATTAACAGTGTAACTACTGATATTATAATTATCAGAACCATTTATGTCATAAAAGAAATTAGATGAATATTGGACAGTTTGATTTGTAGGAGTAGGGTCAAAATATGGAACAGTAGTATCAGTTACATTAATAAAAATTATTGTACTATTAACATTGTTAAAAGTATCATTAATAGATATATTTAAACCATAAAACCCATAATGTAAATGAGTAGCATTACTAATCATACCACTAGCATTAATTCTAAACTGGGCAGTATCGTTAACCGAATAATTTCCTATAGCTGTATCATCAGTTCCATTAACATCATAATTAAACTCACTAATATATTGGACCGTCTGATTTGTTGGAGTAGGGTCAAAGTAAGGAGGAGTTCCCTCTTGTAAGGTATAATTACTGAAACTACTAATATTAGCTACTAAAACTCCATTACTAGTATCATAAGTAATATTACAAGTATTTCCATCATCACATCTAACATTATCTTTCAATAGTTGTGGAGTAACAGGATAAGCTAATCCCCTAAAAGTTATTTGAGCAGTATCATTTAATTTAAATGTATTAATATCATTAATCAAACCAATTGTACCATTTTCAATATAAAGATCAGATGAATTAACCCCTAAAGTGATATTAGTAGTAATATTAGATTTATCCCATTTAATTTCACCCATTGAACTATTATAAATCACACTATTATTAGTAATGCCCACAGTAAAATCTAAAATTGAAAATTGTAAAATATTACTAAAGTTATTATTCAAAAAAGTATTATTGTGATTGTTTCCAAGAAGATAAACACCTTGTGTTAACCCATCAAAAGTGTTGTTCTCAATCCAACTATGATTAAAACGAATACTAGCACTATCTTGGAATGCACCAATACCATAAGTACTACTTCTAAAATAATTATTTACAATCCGTAAATTAGGTTGATTAGGTAAAATTGCAGTTCCAGTATAACTAACATTATTATTAGTAATATTAACATTAGTACCCGAACTAATCCTAATTCCTATACCACCATTAGATTCACAAGAAGTGCCCCCACCAGCGGAAGTACAATTAATATTTTCAATAACATTACCATCAACTTTTAAACCATCTATTTTTAAAAAGTTAGCATCACCCAAATTTATACCAAATGGATTGACATTATCTTCCCCATAAATTCTAGAAATATTATTTCCAAATATTACAGAACTAGAAACTGTTAAAGCAGCAGGAGCATCCCCTACAAATTCTGCAAAAGTAATTCCAAAAGGATTAGCTGTAGCATCAGCAGTGATATTAGTAATAATATTATTAGAAATATTTGCTTGAGTACAATTAGCAAAATTAATTCCTCCACCCGTGTCAGTAGAAAAATTAACATGACCAAGGGTATTATTCCAAATGGTAACATTATGACTATGTGAAAAAGCAATCGCAGTACCAAAATTCTTGATTACACAATTCTTAACAGTAATATTACTATAAATCCCGCTATTTAAAACACCAGAGTCAGGACCATCTCCATCTCCATCAATCTGAAAATTAGCACAGTCAAGAATAATGTCTGAAGCACCGATAGTAATTCCATCACCAGTACAACCATTTAAAGCAGCAGTTAATGTAGTATCAGCAGTAATTGTATCACCACAACTAGTCGCACCAGAAGGCAAGACAATCGTCAGTATAGTACTCTCATTGTTAGTAAAATTAACAGAAGTATAATTTATAATATAATCTGTCAAATTAGCAGTTATATTGTGCGGTGTTTCATAGAACTTAACATTAGTATTATTCTGATAAAATTCTGTAACCACTAATCTTGGAGCATTACCATTCGCATCAGATTGACTAATATTAAACAAATCCCCAGTAACATTAAACACAGAAACATTAGCATTTGCAATAGCAGCAGCAGCAGTATCCTGAACATGTACGTCTAAATACCATTGCACAAAGAATTTAGCATTTGTTCTTCCAGTAGTGCCAACAACATCAACCCAACTTTTATTAAACGAATTATTAATAAAGTATACAGGACAATTTTGATCGTATCTTAATTGAACGGTCGGATCAATACTATTGTTAATATAATAATTATCGGTGCAATCACTTGAAAATTGTATATCTAAAGAACTAGTAGTACAATTAACAAATGTATTACTCAAAAAAGTTTGATTATCATTATTATTATCACCATTATACACTAAACAATCAGATAAAGATAAATTAATAGTATTGTTAGCAAAATATAAATTTGGTTCAACTTCAGTTAATGAAATTCCATCATTAGTAGAATTATAAATGTAATTATTAATTATATCATAATTGGTTTTAGAGCTAGTAGAACTAATCAGAATCCCATTAGTATGATTATAAAGATCATTCCCATCAATAACAATATCATTACCGGAAGAACCAATAATCCCTTCATCATTAAGAAGCCCAACAATTTTATTATTTCTAATAATGGCATTATGAGCAGCACTGAAAGTAATTCCTTCAGTATTGTTATAAAAATAATTATTTCTCACATTATGATCTGTTCTTCTCATATCAATACCAACAGAATTATGGTAAAATGAAGAATTATCAACTGTAACGTTATGAGCGTCTCCATATACTCCAGTACCTGCATTATAAATACTACAATTGTTGACCGTAACATTTGTATTTCCAAAATTAACATCGATCCCCCTAAAAGAATTCTCAGAGATAATACTATATCCTTGACAATCAATCACTAAATTTCCAGCAGCAAGATTAATACAATCAGCAGCAAGATTGGTTATATTGTTAAGTAATTGTAGAGTAACCCCATCAACCGCTTTAGTCTGACAATCAGCACAACTATTACAGGTATCAACAGCAGCAAGACCTAATCCCTGTTCCCCAATAATGATTCCTGAATCTTGCTCCTCTATAACATCTTCAACAACATCTTCAATAACAGGTTCCTCAATCACAGGTTCCTCAACAACCATCGGATCTTGTATTCCAATAGCCGCACCAGTAATTAAATTAGTCTCATAATTGCCAAAGTCAGAATCATTCAAATAACCATAACTTAACGAGAAGATAAAAAAGAAAGCTAAAACTAACGATAAGACTAAGAACGCTTTATTACCTGAACTAATATTCTCAACTTTCCTCTTCCAGCCCTCTTTTTTATTATTTCTTATCATTATACCTCTTATTAGAAGTTTTAATCGTGCTATAACTCTTATTCAGAATTTTACTAATTTCAGTCATAGAAAATTTCTTTTCATTTTTAAGATAAAATACTAAAGATTCAAGAACTGCATATTTACGATTAGAAAAAATAGATAATGGAACTAATACGGAATCATCAGAGATATCAATCTCTTTCTTCAACTTAGTTTTAGCCAATTCATAGGTGGTATAAATCGTGCTTAATTCTCTATTTAATAACGATGCAATTTCTTTAACTTTTAATTTCTGAACATCTTTAAGATAAACAACAATTGCACCTAAAGCAGACAATTTTGTTTTAAAAATAGAAATTGGAAGACTTACTTTATCTTCTTTTACAGCTCCAACAAGTTCTTTAGCAAGCGCTTTTTTGTTTTCATCAGAGAGAAGATTAGCTAGCCGAGAGATTACTTTTACTATTTCCTCTTCTTTTTGTACTTTCAAACTAAATAAAGAATCTTTATTATCTTTATAAATCTTACTATTATGTAACCATTTTTTAGGTCATTTAGCAAAGTATTTACCACCATGTAACTATTTTTTACTATTATGTAGCCCAGACAAGACCAAAAGAACCAGAAATAATTAATAAATTAATAACCAAAATAAAATCACAATTTTTTTAGGCTATTTGGCACATAATTTGCCACCATGTAGCCATAAATTACTACAATGTAACCCCACAAGACAAAAAGAACTAGAAATAATTAATAACCAGATAAAAAAATGTCAAAGAACCATAAATCAATTAACAACTAATCAACCACTGGTTCAGGGTCAATTTTTACAAAAGAAACAATCTTTTCTTTGATCTCTTCTGAAGAATAATACTTTTCTTTAAACCCAGCAAGAACTTCAGGCCCAACTAAATCTAATTTACTTAAATATACCAATACTTTCTTTTTCAGTCCTAAATTCTGTAATAACTGTTCCTGTTTCTTAATAGAAAAACCACCTTGCTCACTTAAATCAAAAACATAAATAATCGAATCAGCAAGTTCTTTAGCCACTAAATCTGCTTGTAATTCAATAGCGTTCATCTTTTCTTTTCTAGCTAAAGTTCCCGGAACATCTAAAACCTGTATTTTTTTATCCCCTACTTTAAAATAACCCGCATTAACACTTTTTGTGGTAAAAGCATAAGCAGCAACCTGTGCTCTTGTTCCAGTCAATTTATTCAAAAGAGTAGTTTTACCTACATTAGGAAAACCATAAATACAAACAGTAAACAATTCTTTAATATCAGGATAATTTTTCATGATTCTTCTACATTTTTCTAAATAAACAAAATTTGGAGAGACTTGTTTAAGTAATGAAGATAATCGACCATAAAATTGTTTGGAAAGATCTTTAATGGCTTCACGATCTTTACATTTAATTATTTTAGAAACATAACTTTTGTGCAAAAGTCTAATTTTCCCCATTGCCCAGTTGACTGCACCTAAAGATTTCTTGTAATTAGGATAATCTAAAGTTAAATTCATTAATTTGGTATAAAAATCAGACAAATCTGCGGTTGCTGGAAAAGATTTTAAAACTTTATCAAGTCTGGGAACAATTGTATCTTTAACTATATCTAACTTTAAAGCCTCTTTCTGACGAATAATTTGTAACCAATTACCTTTTAGTTTTTTAGACTTACCTTTAACTCTAGCTTTAGCAAAAGCTAAGTTCAACAACTGTTTGTTAGTTTCAATTGGTGCAATGTTTTGGAAATTCATTTTTTAATTTCATTAAAAATGAAAGACAAAAACTGATTAAGTTTTTGAAAGTTCATAACATATCAGAAAAAGAAGCCTACGTTTTAAACTTTACCTATTTTCTCTTAAATAAAGAATTAATCACAAATCAACTAATTAAACAACCAAGACCAAATCCTACTAAAAAAAGAACTAATAGCTGAAAAATAAAAATAAATTAAATAAATTATAACTGCCAAAACCAATAAGATAAGAACAATTATTGAAACCAATTTGATCATTTTCCCGTGTTTTTTAAAAAAAGTTTTCCATTTAAACTTGTTAACTTTCTCAGTTTTTTTTTTCAATAAAAATTCATGATGAGACCTAATAAATAAAGCACCAATAATTAGTAATATAATTAACGCTATAAAAATACCCCTAAACTGATTCAAAATCCCAACAGTATACAACCAAGCCCAAACTTTACTTAAAGATAAAACAATTTGAGACCAGGAAGAATAAATTAAATAAACTAACAATCCCAAGAATAATAAACCCGCAATTATCATCAAAGTTAATTTAACATTTTTCTTATTATCTCTAAAGAACAGTTTAATCTTTGACCAAATAGTTTCTCCAGTGTTATATTTTCTCTTTAACAAAAGATTATGATGTGACCGAACAAATAAACTGCCAATAATTACCAGAACAAGAACCCCAATCAGAATCCCACTTAAGTTAATAATGATCCCTTTATATTTATCCCAACCAATAATTCCTAAACGTCTTTCTTCATCTAACTCTGAAGATGCTTCTTGAACTTTTTCTTCATCTTCCGAGGTATCACTTTTATCCTCAATAAAAGCCGCAGCCGCTGATCCTGCAGACGGTGTAGGGGCAGGCGGTAAACCACTACCACTACTACCCGAACTTGAACTACTACTAGAACTACTAGCAGCAGCACTAGCAGCAGCCGTCACAGCAGCTTTACCTAAAATAAAAGTACTTAAATGAGTAACATTAACTTCAAGATGATTTAAATCTGTATCTACACCCTGCTCACTTTCTTCAGTCCAAGTACCAGCAGTCGCATTATAATAATAAACTTTAAGATCAGCTTCAGCAATTCCTGCAGCAACAACATCAGTTTCATTATAAGTAAATTTCATTGTAATTTTATTAATATTACCAGAAACAGCAGGCGCATCAATCACATAATATTTAAATTCAGTAATAGTACTTCCTGTAATTGCAAAAGCACTCGTTTCCGGGGTAGTATTATACTTGTACATTGAAACTGAAATCGCCGGAGAATAATCTTTAGAAACATTAAACGTTAAATTTAATTCTGTAGTTAAATCTAAAATATTAGAGGTATTAGCTGTTAAAGTTGAAGAAACCACACTAGAATTAGTGACATTGGTAGTTGTAACCAATAATGTTATTGAAGCACTAGCATTATTATTAGAGGTATCATTACAAAAGAAATTGTACTGGTGATTACCTGCAGAAAAACTATTATTCAAAATATGTTGATGAGTAGTATTCGCTAAAGTAACATTGAAAGGGGTATAACCAATAGTTGCGTTTTTATAATAACAACTGGCATTCTCTGATGTTAATAACATCAATTCTACGGTCGTACCATTAGTTGGACCAACAGGACCAATAACATCTATTGTTGCAGAGATAGTATCTGAAACATTAATAAAGATAATTGTAGAATTTGTATTGTTAAAAGTATCATTAACACTAACATTTATTCCATAAAATCCTGCCAAAACATTATTAGTTTTATTTGTTAATCCACCACTACTATTAATCTTAAAACTCACTGTATCATTGATTGTAAAACTACTAATATTATAATTATCACTTCCATTTAAATCATAAAAGAAATTAACTAAGTATTCCATAGATTGATTTGTTGGAGTAGGGTCAAATCTTGGAAGAGTGGTATCGGTAATATTAACAAAAATGATTGTACTATTAGTATTGTTAAAAGTGTCATTAACACTTACATTAACTGCAATCACACCATAATGAAGATTACTAACGTTTGTCAATCCACCACTAGAATTAATTTTAAACTGATTAGTGTCATTAACAGTGAAACTACTAACATTATAATTATCAGAACCATTTAAATCATAAAAAAAGTTAGCCAAATATTGAACGGTTTGATTTGTAGGAGTAGGACTAAAACTAGAAGGCGTAGTATCAGTCACATTAATAAAAATAATTGTACTATTAACATTATTACTAGAATCATTTAAAGAAACATTAAGAGCAATCACGCCATAATGTAGATGAGTTGCATTGCTAATCATACCACTTCCATTAATTCTAAATTGAGTAGTATCATTAACTGAATAATTTCCCACTGCAGTTTCATCAGTACCATTAACATCATAATTAAATTCACTTCCATATTCTACAGACTGATTTGTTGGAGTGGGATCAAAGTAAGGAAGAGTAGAATCAACTCCCTCTTGTAAGGTATAATTACTGAAACTACTGACATTAGCTAGCAAGATCCCCGTACTAGCATCATAAGTAATGTTACAAGCATTTCCATTATCGCATCTAGTTCCATCTTTTAACAAGAACGGAGCAGCAGAATAAGCTAAACCTCTGAATGTTAATCTGGCTGTATCATTCAACTTAAACATATTAATACTGTTAAGCAAACCAATAGTACCATTTTCAATATAAAGATCAGATGAATTAACCCCTAAAGTGATACTAGTAGTAATATTTGCTTTATCCCATTTGATTTCTCCCATAGAACTATTGTAAATCACAGTATTGTTAGTAATACTAACTGTATCATCCCGAATAGAAAATGGTAAATTATTACTAAAGTTATTGTTCAAAAAAGTATTATTATGATTATTTCCAAAAAGATAAACGCCTTCTGTTAATCCATCAAAAGTATTATTTTCAATCCAACTATGATTAAAACGAGTACTAGCTGCCCCTACATTATTTAAATTGTAGATACCATAAGAACTAGATTTAAAATCATTATTGACAATTCTTAAATTAGGTTGGTCAGGTATAATTCCCGTCCCTAAATAATTAAATTGGTTATTAGAAATATTAAAATTAGTCCCACTACTAATTTTAAGACCAATACCACCTAAAAGTGCACAAGTACCCGTACTACCAGTAGTACAATTAATATTCTCAATTATATTATTCTCAAATCTAACATTATTAAGAGTAGGAAAATTTGCATCACCTATACCCAAACCATAAGGAACAAGATTATCTACCCCATAAATTCGAGAAATATTGTTACTATAAATTACAGCATCATAAAGAGCACTATTCATAGCTTCAGCATACTGAATACCATATGGACTATCTAGATTATCAGAACTAATATTAGTAACAACATTATTAGAAATATTTGCTTCAGAACAATTAGTAAAACTAATTCCCCAAGCAGGTTCGCTAATATTAATATGACCAATAGTATTATTCCAAATTGTGGCATTAACAGCGTGCTGAAAATTAATCCCCTGTCCAAATCCCCCAATAACACAATTTTTAATAGTAACATTACTCCAAACCCCATTATTTGTAAAACCAGTATCCGGACCACCACCGCCATCTCCAGTAATACTATGCCCCCTACAATCAAAAACAAGATTAGGACCACCAATAGTTATACCACTATCAGTACAACTTAAATCAAAAGACAAATTATAACTCCCGAGAAGTTGATCAGCACAAGCACAAGTACCAAAACCATCACCACAATTTGCATGTAAAGTCAAATCATCATTCAATATAACAGAATTTGATTCTGAATCATCATCAACAATTACTTCTTCAATTACAGACTCATCAGCTCCAGTTTCCCCAGAACCAATCCCAATAACCGCACCGGTAAGAACATTTCCTTCTGATCCAAACAAATTATTAAAATTTAATTCAGCATTATTAAGCTGAGAATCATCTAAATTAAGTAAAACTCCAAAACCAATCACTACGATAAATATAGCAAAAACTGAAAACAATTGATTAAATCTACTATCCATTAACTTTTATCACCCTTTTATATAATACAACTAATATATTATCATTTATAAATGTTTTTATTTCACCCCCAATACAAAACATATTTAAACCTCAAAACTTTCTCTAAGAATATGAAAAGAGTGCGTGATAAGAATATTTATGTGATTGGCCATCTGCATCCAGACACAGATTCAGTTTGTGGCGCAATCGCTTATGCCCATTTCTTAAAAGAAAAACATAAACGTAATGTTGTTCCCGCAAGAGCAGGAGAACTAAATTCTGAAACAAAATTTATTTTAAAAAAGTGGAAAGTAAAAACACCCGTTCTACTAAAAGATGCCACAAATAAAAACATTATCATTATTGACCATAATGAAATTGAACAAGCAATAAAAAATATCCGCGAAGCTAACATCTTAGAAATTATTGACCACCATCGTATTGGCGATGTGGAAACAATCCATCCAATTCCCTTTGAAAACGAACCGAGAGGAGCTGTTGCCGCCATCATTGCTGATAGATATAGCTGGTTCAGAATCCCATTCAGTAGAAAAATAGCCGCGATGATTCTTTCTGCAATCATCTCTGATACTTTACTATTGAAAAGTCCAACTACAACTCCAAAAGATAGGGTCTTAGCCAAAAAGTTAGCCAAGATTGCCAAAGTTAATCTGCAAAAGTATGGCCATGAACTATTAGAAGCTGGCTGCGATACAATAAAACATAGCGCTAATAAAATCATTCTTACCGACTTTAAAACTTATCGTCAAGGAACAAAAAAGATAGGCATTGGCCAAGCACCAGTATTAGGGTTCAACAAAATCATGTCCAGAAAAGAAGAAATCCTTAAAGAATTAATCAGATTACAAAAAAGAAACCATGAAGCCATGTTCCTGATGATAACAGAGATTATTGCAGGCAATACTTACTTATTCTTCGCCGGAAACGAAAATAAGATTAAAAAACTGTTTAATAAAAAAGTGGAGACCATCACTGGTTTAAATGGTGGAATAATTTATTTACCAAAAGTAGTGTCTCGAAAAAAACAAGTGCAACCTAAAGTGCTAGGATTGTTGTAATTAATAATTCTAACAAAAATAAATTCTAAATCATTTAAAAAATAATCCAACTATATCTTCAAACTAGTAACTTTACTAATTCCATGCTCGTTCATTGAAACACCGTAAAGATTATCTGCTTCTGAAATCAACGCATCATTGTGAGAAATTACTAAATATTGAGCTTTGCCAGAATAATTTCTGATCAGTTTCGCAAGAGTATCAGAATTATGTTTATCAAGAGCGGCATCAATCTCATCTAAGATATAAAATGAAGCAGGTTGATATTCCTGAATAGCAAAAATGAACGATAAAGCAGTAAGTGTTTTCTCTCCCCCAGAAAGAGATTTGATATCCATAAATCTTGTCCCAGTAAGTTTAACTTTAATACTTAAACCATCTTCAAATGGTTTGTTAGGATTGTTTAATTGTAAATAGGCTTTACCTTTCTTGAATAAACTTTCAAAGATTGTTCTGAAATTCTCGTTAGCATCATTAAATGTTTTCATAAACTGATCTTTTTTCTTAGTTTCAATCTCGTTCATTAATGATAAAACATCAGTTTTTTCTGTTCCTAACGAATCTTTCTTGTTAACAAGTTTAGTATATTCTTTCTCTACTTCTTCATAAACTTCTAACGCTTTCATGTTTACAGCAGACATCTGTCCTAACATAACTTCAAATTTATTAATTTCTCGTTGCAATTCTTCTTTAGTTTTACCTTTCAATATTTGAGCATCTTTATATTTGCTAAATCCTTCTTTCAAAGCAGCAAGTTTGGCTTTCACTTCCGCATTTCTTAACGAAACTAAATTGATTTCTCTTTCACTACCACGAACTTTCTCTCGAACATTTTCCATTTCGTTCTCTGCTTTATTAGTCTCTGTACTGAATTTTTCTCTTTGATTAAATAATTCCCGATACTTAGAATAAAACTCTTTACTATTCTTTTCTTTTTGGTCTAAATTTTTATCCCCATTTTTAATAGTTTCAGATAATTTCTTAATCTCAGAATTGAATTCTACTTCTTCTTTCTGATGTTGTTTAAGAATCTCTTTAATCTTCTCTTTCTCTGGAGAAATTAACTGACTTACTTGTTCAGAACTGTTCTTTAATTCATTCTCTAATCGAATTAAATCCTCTTTATTCGATTGTTTAGACTCTTCAAATGCACTTAACTGTGCTAACAATCTAGGATTTCTTAATTCAGAAATTTGTGATCTTAAAGTATGTTTTTTTGTTTTCAATCCTGCTAATTCCTGGTTAATAACAGAGACATTTTTACCAATATTTCCTAACTTTTCATTAACTTCTTTTAATTGATCATGTAACTCTTTCTTCAAATCACCAGTCATTGATAAATCTGAACCATCTAAGTGTAAAGTTTTTTCCAACTTGATAACATCAACTTCTAACTCCCCTTTCAAATTTCTTAAAGAACTAATTTCTTGTTCATTTGCTGCTCTTTTTGTTTCCACAGAAGAGATAACATTTTCTATCTCAGCAATTTCTCTTTCTATACCCTCCAACTGTTCTAAAGAATCTTTTTCTTTAAAACCCACTGAAGATTTTCTTAAAAAACCGCCACGCATAACACCACTAGCCTCAGCAATATTTCCGTCAATAGTACTCATTTTAATTTTCCCAATACCTACATTTCTAGCCACACTGATATCATCCACAACTAAAGTGTTACCAAAAACATAAGCAAACGCTTTTTGATATTGTGATTTAAATGAAACTAAATTAATCGCAAAATCTTGTACACCGTTCGTCTTTAATAACCTTTTATCATCAGAAGAAACTTCACGATAACGAATTTTATTTAAAGGAATAAACGAAGCAGAACCCAACTTATTATTTTTCAAATACTTAATACAATCAGCGGCAACTTGTTCATTGTCAACTACTATTTGTTGCATTCTTCCACCAGCAGCAGTTTCTAAAGCAGTAGCAAACTTTCTCTTTACTTGCCCTAATTCCGAGATAGTTCCATGTACGCCTTTAAACTTTTTCTTATTATCTAAAATTGAAGAAACTGCCCGATTACCTGATAACCCTGCTTGAATAGACATTGTTTTCGCATTTAATTGTGAATGTTTTTCTTGTAAACCCACTAAGTTTCGACGAGCATTAGCAAGCTGAGAAGCAAAACTACTATCCTGATCTAAACATTGGTTTAATCTTAAAGTTGATTGCTTAAAATTAGTTTTCTTATCTTGCAATTCTTTCAATTGCCCTTTACTTTCTTTTTCAATTTCTTTAACTTTCTTAATCTTCTCGTCAATAGTTTCCAATTGATACTCTACTTTATCTTTTTCTCTTAATAATTCTTGTTGTTCCTGACGAATCTTTTGTACTTCTTCTTGCTTCTGTTCAATTAGTTTATCTTTACTTTCAAGTTCTTCTTCAATTTCCTGTGAAGATTCAATTTTATTTTTCTTTTTAAAAGCAGCAATACTTTTTCCTAAATTTTCAATCTCATTATTTTTTTGTTTAATTTTTAATTGTAAATCTTTTTGTTTTTCACCAGAAGAAGAAAACTTATCATCCAAATCAGTCAATTCTTGACCAAACTGATCTTTCCTTTGTTGAATTTTATTAATCTCATCTTTCAATGTCGAAATTCTCGCTTTATCTTTAGTAAGGGAAACTTTCAAATCTTCAATTTCCCGATGAATAGTTAATTGTTCTTTCTCACCTTTCTGTTCAATCTCTTTATTGATTGTAGAAATTTTTTCTTTATTAACTTTAATAGTAGTCAACAATTTTTCAATTTGTTTTTCTGCAGAACCAATCTTACCATGATTCTTACCCATCTCTTGATCATACTTAGCTTTAACTTTCTCTTTTTCTTCAATTTGCAAATGATAATTAGTAGCTTTATAAGAATCAATTTGATCTTTCAATTCTTTAAATTTCAAAGCCTGGTCACGATCTTTTTTTAATTCTCGTAAATAGGTTTTTCTCTCTTTAAGAATTATTTCAGCATTATTTAATTTATCTTCAACTTTATTTAATTCTAAAGTTGCTTTATGTTTCTTTTCTTCATAAGCAGAAACATCACTAATTTCTTCAATAACTTTTCTTCTTTCTACTGGAGACATATCAACAAATTTCATGATGTCTCCCTGTAAAACAATATTGTGCCCGTCAGGATTAATTTTTGCAGCAGATAATAAGTCTAACACTTCTGACCGAGTATGTTTCTTATCATTAATCCGATAAGTGCTAGCTCCTTTTTTAGTAATAGTTCTATTAACTACAATTTCTTTATCTTGGTGAGGAAAGATATTATTTTTATTACAAAAAGCAATCTCTACATAAGCTTTCTGAGCAGGAGTTTTTTTCTTACCACCGTTGAAAATTAAATTCGCGGCTTTCTCTGCCCGCATAGATTTAGCTGAAATTCTACCTAGAACGAAACAAAGTGCATCCCCAATATTTGATTTCCCGCTCCCGTTAGGACCCAGTATACAATTAAATTTACTATCAAAAGGAACATCTGTCTTGTGAGCAAAACTCTTGAATCCATGAATTGCAATCCTATTTATTTTAGTCATAATAAACCACTCTCTTTGATGTATATAACGTTTTGTTTTTAATTTATAAATGTTACTATTTTGTAACATACAATAGTAGTAGTATTTAATTTAAAAAAGACTAATACAAAGAAATGATTAACTAAATAAGTAGCCTAATTAAATAAATTCTTAACCCAAACAAAGAAACCTTTTTCTTCATCTTCTTCAACAGGTAACTGTGCTGGTTCTTGAACTTCAGGCACTTCAATAGGTTCTTCAATAACTTCAGATGGTTGTGCTACAGCTGCTTCAACAACTTCAGCTTTTCCAATCACAAACTCACCCATCTTTTCTGCAGAAACATCATAATAAACATAATCACTTTTAATTTCAGCTAATAGGGTTTCTAATTCTTTACCATCTAAATACAAACTTATTTCGTTTCTGTTCAAATCAACTTTGTAAAGATCTGCATCTTTAATCTTCAATCTAAATTCTAAATCTCCAAACTTATTTGCATCTGCAGAAGAAACTTCAAACATTGAATAAACTTTACCATCAAAATCCCAAGAAAGATCTTCAACTTCCTCAACAAGAACTTTAGAATTTTTAACATTATCTAAAACAGTTAAATCAATAGTCTTTAAACCAAACGAATCAATTTCTAATTGTAATACAGCACCAGTTTGCATATAAGCAACAGTTTGAACAGCATGACCAGTAATATTTACATCACTACTTATTGAAACAATCACAGATAGAAAGATAAATGTAACAAATATACCCCAAAACACTTTATGTTCAAATATTCCTCTTTTTATATCCATCTCTTAAGAAAAAGAATTAGAGTATATAAATTTAGCGTTAAGAAAAATGTGGGGCTGCGGGGATTTGAACCCCGAACACCTAGATTTCAATTACAACAATTGTATCTTCAGTCTAGTGCTCTCTTTTCCTTGCTTCTAAAAGAAAAGCAATCCAGATTGAGCTACAGCCCCAACTAACACTCATAATCAAGCAGTCATTTATAAATGTTTTTACGAACAAAGTGAGAAAAAATGTCTAAATTTTATACTTATCCATTACCACAATTATGTTTTTATAGTTCTTACTCAATTCATCAGCAAGAGGAATAAAATGAGAAATTAAGGTAATCTCATTATTTAACATCATTAAATATATGTCATTTTTCTTTTTCGAAAAAAATTCTCTAGGTTTGATTTTTTTAAGTTTTTTATATTCTTCCACATTATACTTTAAACTATCACTACTAGCTATTGAACAACCATAAGAAAAGGAACTTAAAACAAAATTTAATTCATACTTTCTAATTTCATCATTACTTTTAATCTTTGTAATCAACTTGTTGAGTTTTTGGTAAAGAATTAAATATTTCTCAAACATATCTTTGTTTAAAGAATAAGCAAAAAGTTTTGGTTTAATCTTACTCCTCACTTTTTCCGGACTTGAAGGGATGATTTTACCCCTATGATGCAAAGTAGAACCCGACGCACTTTGGCCTGTAGTTTTTAAATTCCTAACTACCTCTACAACAAATTTCATTTCTAAGGAAAGCTTTTTCTTAACTTCTTCTAAGAAAGGAAAAACTTCTTTCAGAAACTCTTTAGAGAGTAGTTTTCCTTTAAAAATATTTTTGATTAAACCCATTCTAACCACCCAATGTCCCTTTCATAATACTAGTCGCAAACAGATTAAACAATAACATCACTGTTCCAGCAATGAAACAAAATAGAAGCGTACTTGAGATTAAGGTCTTACCTAAAGCATATCTTTCGCCAAGCTTGTCAGAACCATTCTCAATTCCACTGACTAAAGAAGTTAAAATAAAAGCAATTTGTACAATATAAATCCCTACAATGACTTGAAAATGAAACGTAGGGATACCTATCCCAAATATTTTCAGCATATCTGCCCAACCCCCTGACTGTTCCCCTTGAGCAGCAAAGCTAGTCAATTGAGCACTTAACTTAGTCAAAATTGTAGAAATCATCGAAGTTATTCCAATCACAATTCCAGCAATTGCAGGCGTTAAAAACTTTACCTGTGCTTTCATCGAAGAGATAACGTCTGCCATTAAATCTTTCAATCTCTCTTCTACTCGGTGAATTTCTTTAATATACCTTGACATTGATAACAAAGCTTGAGCAGCAATTCTTGGCCCTTTCTTAACACTTTCAATTAATACTTTCATTGAAGATCTAATAACCTCAGAAGGATAACTTGCAATTGCTCCAACTTTAGGATCAAATACAGATTGTTCTAACCCCATTCCCAATTTAGTCATATTCCTCTCAGTAAGATTAAAAAAATCTCCAGAAGTTGTTCCTTTCATTGTATCCGCAACTTTTGCAAAAGCAATCTCCGCTGGTATACCATCACCTAAACGATTACCTAACTGAAATAATGCAGAAGAAAATTCATCCTCTAACTCTTTTGTTTGTTTTCTAATCTTGATCACATTCTTTGAACGAAGTGAATAAAATAAACCTAATGAAACACCTAAACCAATAGTAACTAAAAGAGATAATAATGAAGCCCCAATACCATAAGGACCTACTCTATCTTCTTCTTCACAACCAGAGTTAGCACAAACGTAATCTAACATTTTAAATTGACCATCTTCATCAAAAGAAAAATCTGGTGAACCAAGAGCATGTAAAATCAGTGGACTAAAACCAATCAACATCGCCACCGCAAAAATCACTAAAGAAAAGAAAAAAGGATTAACACTAATCACAAAAGCTTTTCCAAGTTTAATATTAACATTCTTATATTTCTTCATCCCAGGCTTTTCACCAACATCTACAGCACCATAACCAGCTGGACGTTTAGAAAGAATAGTCTTACCCAAATAAAATACTCCAATCGGCAAACTAATATTGTAAAGTACAGAAATATAAATAGCAGTTACAAAAGGATTTGAACCTTCACCACCACCCATAAAACTTACTACTAAAGGTAAAATGACTAAACCTAAAATTGGTAAAATAACTCCTAACATGTGTAACATAGTCATTGGCGATTTTAAATCATGAGCATAATGTAACATATTTTCATAAGTACCATTAAGAATTACGTCAAGAGATTTGTCTAACAAAGATAAACGTCGATCTTCTGAACCTTCAAATAAAGAAGATTCAACTAAGTGAAATGCTTCTACAAATTCTTTATTCCAATCTTTCCAAGTTTGTAAATAAGCATCAGCAGATTCTCTAATATTACTAAACTTTTGTGTTTCAACATCCCAAAGGATTTTTCTAAAATCAAGTGATAACGGCTGTTCTAAATGGTCAGAAGCAAATTCAATTGCTCTTTCTAAGTTAGAAGTGTGCCGCATATATGTTACCACATAAAAAATACTTTGTACCATTTGGTTAGACGCTTTCATTCGCCAAGAATTAGCCATAAAACTGGGAACTTTTTGTAAAGCAGGAATCATTAACATTCCACCAAAAAGAAAAAAGATTACGAAAAACATCATCGGCTTACCAATGAGAAGGATTGGTAACGCAAAACCAATAAATGAACCTAAAACAATAACTAGAAGAGGTAAAAGAATAGCAAATGATTGAACACCCGAAGGAGTTACATTCAAATGACAGGCAGAAATATCTTTATTAATTTTAACAGCTTTCTTTTCATCAACAGTTAACTTCAATAAGTTCCCTGAAAAATTACAAGCTTTTTCATATAAGCTATAACTAGCAGGATAAAGTTCTTTCTTAAATTCAGTATATTCTTTAGAACTAATTTTGAGTGGACCTTTAGCTGGAGTCTCACCAAATTCCTCTTTTATTTTAGATTTGTATTTTTCTAAAAGTGTTGTATATTCATCTTCTTTCATCTTTTCTCTTTTTTTATTAATCAAACAAGGTCAACCATGTAATCATATTTTAATTCTTCGATTATTGAAGCAGATTCATATTCCTTAATTATTTTTGAAAATTTCATTCTGATTTGAGTAATAACTTCATCAAAATGTTTTAAATCTTTGGCAGCAATATTAATGGTAAAATCCCATTTTCCAGTTGTCTTTGCTACATAAACAACATTTGGTAAAGCTTTTAAATGACCCAAAAACAATTTTTCATTATCTTGATTTAAATTGTGAAGAACAAAATTTACAAAAGCGTAAATAGGATATCCTAAAACTGTCGGATTAATAGCAGTATGAAAAAAACGAATCACATTTAGTTTTTCCATCCTTTTGATTCTGTAAAGAACACTATCTCTTTGAATACCGGTTTTTCTGCTAATGTTAGCAACAGACAATCTAGCATTGTTGTTAATTATTTCTAAAATTTTCTTATCTTTCTTATCTAATTTTATGGCCATTTGACTTTATTTTAATTAAATGGGAGTATTTCTTTAAAAAACTTTCGTATTTTACGTAGATTTTCTCAGAATCTTTATTAAGTAAGTACTAGATATAAGTAATTGAAAGATTAAGTAATATAAATATTGGAGGTAAAAAAAATGACAGAAGACGTAACAAGGTTCACTTACGAATTAAGGATGGAGGTAGATAATTATACAGACCCTCGAATAAGAGGTAGAATTAGATCTGCCCCTCCTGAAGGAACTATGGATGGAAGAATGCGAATGAGCCATGAACAATTAGAAGAAGTAAGGAGAAGAACATTTGATTATCTGAGACATTATGAAAGAGAACCAGAAGAAAATCAAATTGTAAGAGTGGTAGGGTATAGTCCAAGAGACATAGAACTATGGATCCAAGATGAAGAAACATTAACAAGAATAGAAGAAGATTTGGGAGAAATAGTAAACTCTGTTCTTCAGAGATCAGATCTAGAAACAACTATAGAAACTAGAGCTCTTAGTTGGAACAGGGATGATTATGTGGTGATAGAATGAATACAATAACATTGTTTGCAGGAGCAGGATTGTTTGTAACAATCGGAGATTTGATACTGGCACAATGGGCCAGAACAAGTAATTGGATCTTACTAGCTGTAGGACTATTGCTTAATGTGATTGGAATTAGTTTTTATGCCAACACTCTCAGATTTGAAAGTGTAGGTTTAGCCACGGCAATCTTTTTAGGAATAAATATAATTGCAGTAACTATGGGAGGATACTTTTTCCTAAACCAGAATCTTAATTTAAGAGAATCAATGGGACTATTATTGCTTGCGGTTGCAATTATAATTATTGAACTATAAAAATAACCCATTACTTTTTTAAAGCACCAGAATTCCTAGAATAAAGTATGTTTTCATTCACAATAAACAAGAAACTTGGACAAGCAAGAACAGGAATAATTAAAACAGCTCATGGAGAAATTAAAACTCCTGCGTTCATTCCTGTAGCTACTAAAGCCACTGTAAAATCATTAACCCCAACACAATTAAATGAAATTGGTTTTGATGCCATTCTTTCCAATACTTATCATCTCTATTTACAACCAGGCGCAGAAACAATCGAAAAATTAGGTGGATTACAAAAAATATCTGCCTGGCATAAACCAATGTTCACAGACTCAGGAGGATTTCAAGTTTTCAGTTTAAATGATGGCTTATGTAAAGTTGATGAAGATAAAGTGACATTCAAATCTCACATTGATTCTTCTAAACACGAATTCACTCCTGAAAAATCTATGCAAATTCAACGTAAGTTAGGAGCAGACTTAATTTTTGCGTTTGATCAATGTTTAGATATTAATGCTGATTACGAAACAACAAAAGAATCTTTAGCCCGAACACACGCTTGGGAAAAAAGAAGCCTGACAGAATTCAAAAAACTTAACCAAGATCAAAAACAAGCACTCTACGGAATTGTGCAAGGTGGAAGATTTAAAGAACTTAGAGAAGAAAGTGCTAAGTTCATTTCTTCATTAGATTTCGATGCTTTATCTATCGGTTCAATCTTCGGCGATCCAAAAGAAGAAAGTTTTGAATTAGTAAAACATGCAATGCAATTCCTTCCTGAAGAAAAAACTAAACATCTTCTCGGAATTGGTGCAGTAGAAGACATTTTTAATTATGTTTCTTTAGGACTAGACACTTTTGACTGTGTTTTACCAACCAGATTAGCAAGACAAGGCATTGTCTTTTTCCGTCCAGAATCTGGTGGAAATGAAGCTAATAAATTCCGTTATCAAACCACTAAATCAAAATTTAAAGAAGATCTTCAACCAATTGATAACAATTGCCATTGTTATGTATGTAAAAACTTTTCCCGCGGATATATCCATCATTTATACAAAGCTAAAGAGATATTATTCAATACTTTAACAACATACCACAACCTTTATTTCTTTAAAAGAATGATGGATGAGATTAGAGATAGTATTGAAGATGGTAGTTTCGAAGAATTGAAAAATAAATGGTTAGGATGATGGTGTTTAGGTAAAGTTAAAATTAAAAAATTATTCATCAGAAATAGCGATTTTATCATCATCTCTAAAATATTCCCAAACCATTCTTTCTTTAGAATCTTCTAATGTTCCTAAAAAATTTTTTGCTGAATCAAGAATGTACACTTCACCAGAATGATTTTTATACCGACACCAAGCATGAGCATTATGAAAACAAGAATTTCTGTCCACACTAGGTTTTCCCCGAATATATCCTTCTTCAACAAACTTTTCTAACAAAAAAGCAGATAATAAAGCCATATGCCGACAAACACCATAACCTTCTTGCAAAAATATACCTAAAGAAACTTTTCCATCTTCATTAAGAGAATGTTTATTAATAATTCTTGCAACCTCAATTTCAGAAAAAATCATTTTTTCATTAGTTAAATCATAAACTGATCGCAATATTTTCCCTCTCCGAACTTCACCCGAATCATTAAGAGATCTTTGTTTTGTTTCTTTGTAAGCTAATTGTAACTGAGGGGAATCACAAGAATTAACTACAATTGCTTCTCTTTCATTTCCGCCAATGTAAACTCCTCCGTCAATAGGAGAATCACGTCCAATTAATGGCCGATCTAAATATTTATCATCTTCTAAAAGAGTATCTAACCGTATTTGACCAATTCTTGTTCGATTCCATTTCCCAATCATAAAAATTAAAATAGGAGTAAAACTATATAAACTTTTTGATGATTAGTTATCATGGAGTAGTCAAAACAATAATTTAAACAAAATTAAAAAGAAATAAATTAAACTTTCTTCTCCGAAATCTCTTTCAATAAATCTTTAACAAACTTATCTACTTTGACATCGAACTTAGTTTTACCTTCTCTGTTTCGGACAGCAAGTGTTTTCTTCTCAACTTCTTTGTCACCAATAGTAACAATGTAATTCACTTTCTCCATCTGAGCATCACGAACTTTCTTACCCATTGATTCCATTCGGTCATCTAACTCTACACGAATACCAACATCAACTAATTGCTGCATAACTTTCTTAGCAAAAGGAACATTGTCATCCGTAATGGTAACAAGTTTAACTTGTACCGGACTTAACCACGCTGGAAATTTCCCTTGATACGTTTCTAACAAGTAAGCCATAGTCCTTTCTGTAGCTCCTGAAGATGAACGATGAATTACCATCGGACGCTTTTCTTTACCATCTTTATCAGTATAAGTTAGATCATACCTTTCTGGAAGAGCAAAATCAATTTGAATTGTGATTAAAGTATCTTCTTTGCCATAAATATCTTTATACTGCAAATCTAATTTTGGACCATAAAAAGCGGCTTCTCCTTCTACTTCAACAAATTTAACTTTCAATTTGTTCAAAATTTTTCTCATTGACTTCTGAGAATCATCCCAAGCTTCAGGATGATCAATATATTTTCCTTTTTTATCTTTAGAATCCCATTTAGAAAATCTATACCAGATATCTTTAATTCCCAGTTTTTCCATCATAAACTTAACCAAATCAAGAACTTTGGCAAATTCTTCTTCAAGTTTTTCTGGTTGGCAAATAATGTGTGCATCCGCCAAAGTAAATTGTCTAACTCGCGTTAGTCCTCTTAGTTCTCCAGACTTCTCATTTCTAAATAACTGAGCAAGTTCTGCATAGCCAATTGGTAAATCTTTGTAACTTCTGGGTTTATGTTTATAGATGATAAACTGAAATGGACAAGTCATTGGCCTTAAAGCAAAAGTTTCTCCCCTAACTTGTAAAGAAAACATATCATCTTTATAGTGCTGCCAATGACCAGATACTTTATACAAATCACTTTTAGCCATTACTGGTGTAGAAGTATGTAGATAACCACGTTTAATTTCTTCATCAATTACAAAACGTTCAATTTCTCTTTTAATAGTTGCCCCTTTAGAAGTAAATAAAGGTAACCCACCACCAACAATCTCACTTACAAAATATAAATCAAGCTCTTTTCCTAATTCCACATTACTTTTCTGATCATTCTTCCCTCGTGGAGCAGTCATTTGTACGTGAGACATCTTTTTCAATAAATTGGGCATGTCTACTTCTTCTTCAACTTCTTCTCCATCTTTTCCTTCCTCAACAGAAAATTCTCTACTTAACTCTGAAAGAGGATGACCTTTACAAGAAACATTAAAACTTTTGTACCAACCAAATGGCGCTCGAGTAACTTTGAAATCTTTCTTAAGTTTCTTTTCTGCTTCTTTCATCACTTCTTCTGCTGTTTGAGGATTAGATAAACTAGAACTTAGATGTGCGTAAGGATAAAGAACAATATTTTCAGTTTTAACTTGCTTTGCAATATCTTTAATTTCAGCAAGATACTTTTTAACAATCCCTTTAACATTACTTTCATCTCGCTTTTCTACTGCTGTAAAGACAACTAAACATTCTTCAACTCTTTCACTACTGCCTTTTTCAACATCTGCTTCAGCACCTTTGAAAGCTTTCTTTTTAGCTTGAAATTCAATAAAGTCTGCATGGATTGTTAAGATTTTCATAATAGGATTACCTCAATGTTTTAATTTATTTATAACAAAATGTTATTATATAAAAAATGTTCTAATTTTCACCCATAACATTTATAAATCAACTACACAATTAGAGTAATACTTTGAGAGGTACAGTGGTTAACGCTTCTGTATACTGGAAGGGTGAGATAATTCTTATTCTTCTTATTAAAAATAAAATAACATGGAGGACCAACTGTGAGGATAACTCGTGGGACTAAGTGAACCGTAAGGTGAACGCATGTCGCACCTCGCTCCCAGTTGGCGAAAGAACTGTGGCACGTATGCATAGTAGAGATAAAGGAAAATCAAAAAGTACAAAACCAGCAAAGAAAATCCCATCATGGGCACCATATAAAGAGAAAGAAGTAGAGAAATTAGTAATTAAATTTGCTAAAGCAGGTAACACTACTTCAGAAATTGGAATGGTTCTAAGAGATGCTTATGGAATCAATAGTGTTAAAGTATTAACTGGTAAAAAAGTTAACCAAATCCTTGAAGAAAATGGTTTAGTAAAAAAAATACCTGAAGATCTTTTAAACCTAATCAGAAAGATGGTTGATGTTAAAGCACACTTTGATAAAAATAGACAAGATATGACCTCTAAACGAGGTTTACAATTAACTCAATCAAAGATTATGCGTTTGATTAAGTATTATAAAAGGTCTAAACGTTTAGAAGCTGATTGGAAATTCAACCCAGACAGATTAAAGATGTACTTAGAATAAATTAAGAATAAATTTCCGAAAGGTTTTTATTCTCCTTTTCTTTCTTTTTTATTCTGAGGTTAAAAAAGAGTGGAACGTAAAGAGATATACTTAATAGCTGCAATAGTAGTTACATTTATTTTCATCGCTAGTGTCCTTTTCAGTGCAGGTGGAATTACAGGCGGAATTATCATTAAAAGCGTCTCCTGCTTCGAGGATAAAGATTGTAATGATCATAACGAAGAAACAACCGATTTCTGTAAGAACCCTAGCACAGAATATTCTTTATGTATAAACAAACCAATATAAAAATTACTAAATATAATAAAATAATTAAAAATAATTAATTATTAAAAAAGAAAAAAAATAAGAACTATAACATAGTTCGAATACTTTCAATGTTTGTTGCAATATCTGTACCTTTCTTGGTAAGTTCTAACAACTTCAGTCGACCTTCTTTCTTAAACTTAATTAAGTCAGACTTCTGCATTTCTTGCAAGATTTTCACAACGTGAGAATATGTACAATCTATTTGTTTTGCTAACACTGACGCGTAAACGTTAGAGTTTGCATTCTTTAATTCTACCAACATCATAGCTGGTTTTTCTCGAAAAAATACCTCAAAGATGGATTTATTAGTTTTAATCAATTTGACACCCCGCAATTGGTTTTCCATCTTTCACCCCCCTCAAAACATTTAATTACAATAGTTACTTTTCAACATTTACTTATTGTAATATCTATCTTAGAAGCACCTCTATTTAAAGGTTTTGGAACATTTTGGGGAATGTTTTTAAATGGCCCAACTTTCCACAAAAGCTATGACTTCTTCATTTAAAAAAGAATTTTTTCCCCATAAAGAGGTTAGAACAGGACAAGATGAATTAATTAAAGATACAGAAGAAGCTTTTTCTAACGAAAAAATATTATTAGCGCATGCTCCTACAGGATTAGGAAAAACTGCTTCTGCATTATCAGTAGCATTACAATTCGCTTTAGAAAAAAAGAAGACTGTATTCTTTCTAACTAATAGACATACTCAACATCAAATTGCCGTAGACACATTAAAGATGATCAATAAACAAACCTCTCAAGAAGTTTCATGTGCAGACTTGATTGGAAAAAGATGGATGTGTATTCAAGAAGTTGCTGGACTGTTTGGTAATGAATTTAATGAATATTGTAAAACAGTTGTAGAAAAAGGAGAATGTGAATATTACAACAAAGTAAAATCAAAAAAAGAATTAACAGTAGAAGCAAAAAAATTATTAAAAGAATTAAAACAGAAAGGGCCGTTGCATAACGAAGAATTGATTTCTATTTGTAAAGATGAAAAAAAATGCGGTTACGAAATGGCTTTTGCATTAGCGAAAGGTGCCCAAGTAATTATTGGTGATTATTATTATTTGTTTAATCCTTTTGTGCAATCAACAATCTTTAATAAATTAGAACTTGAAATGGAAGATGTGATCTTAATCCTAGATGAAGGCCATAACTTGCCAAATAGAGTAACAGAAATGTTAAGTTCTAATTTAACAAGTTATATGATTAAGAATGCCATTCAAGAAGCAAAGAAATATCATTATAATGGTTTGATCATTTGGTTGCAAGAAATAAATAGTATCATTAACAAGCTAGCAGAATTTGAAGGAAATGATTTTGCTAAAGAAAAATTAGTATTGAAAGAACATTTCGTTGATGAAATAAACAATATTGTTGATTATGATCAGTTACTTAATGAATTAGAATTCGCTGCCGATGAAGTTAGAAAAAAACAAAGAAAAAGTTTTTTGGGAGGAATTTCATTTTTCTTAGAAGAATGGAAAAATCCTGATGAAGGTTTTACCAGAATCATTTCTGAGAAAGAAAGTAAATATGGCCCACAAATAATCTTAAGTTATTCTTGTCTAGATCCAAGTATTGTAACAAAAACTGTTTTTGAAAGAATTCATGCTGGCTTGATTATGAGTGGAACTTTAAAACCAACGTTTATGTATAAAGATGTTTTAGGAATTGAGAATGGAATTGAAAAAGAATATCAGTCTCCTTTCCCTCCAGAAAATAAATTAAATTTAATAGTCCCAGAAACTTCAACAAAATATAACTTAAGGGGAGAAACAATGTTTAGAAAAATTGCTGAGAAATGTTCAACGTTCTCCTCATTAATTCCCGGTAATGTTGCTATTTTCTTTCCTTCATATGCTTTAAGAGATCAAGTGAGTTATTTCATTTCTACAGAAAAAAAGAAATTTTTAGAAAAAAGTGAAATGAGTAAAGAAGAAAAAGAAGAATTTCTTAATTCATTTCGAGCAGAAAAAGATAAAGGTGGAGTATTGTTGGGCGTTACTGGCGCAAACTTCGCTGAAGGAATTGATTTGCCCGGAGATTTGTTGAAAGGAGTTGTCGTTGTCGGATTACCTTTAGCCAGACCTTCATTAAAAAATAGACAAATCATTAAGTTCTATGAAGACAAATATGGTAAAGGTTGGGATTATGGATATATTTATCCAGCAATGTCTAAATGTATCCAATCTGCAGGCAGATGTATTCGAAGTGGAACTGATAAAGGAGTAGTTATCTTTTTAGATGAACGATTCAGCTGGCAAAATTATTATGGCTGTTTGCCAAGAGAAGGATTGATTGTTAGTAAAGATTATGAGAAGTTGTTAAAAGAATTCTTTGGTTAAAAATATCATGGAGGAAGTAATCCTCTTTTCTTACGGAAATGTCTTACTTCTTGCCAAAATTCCTCGAAACCTGGTTCTCCATAACAAGTATATAATTGACATTTGTAAGGCATATTATGAGAGATATCACATAAACATGTCTCTTCATCAAGGAAAGTACAAACCCCTCCTGCCCAAAATCCCTCTTTATTTTTCAAATAATGTTTGTCATTTTTTTTAACAACATTCTCCAATCCAATTTCATCAATCTCTTCTGAAACAATTATTTTCTTAGTTTTATAACAACAAGCACTTAAACAATAATGAGATCTAGAATATTTACAAATCGTCATCTTTAGAGGTATATCTTCAAACTATAAAAGAATTTATGTACAAAATTAGGCACTTTCAAATTTAGCTATTAATCTACAAATTGTTGGTTATAAGTAACCAGTATACAAAAACGTAACATTTATATACTTGTTGTACTTTTGTAACAATATCACGATAGCTGGGTTCCAAGAATTCTACCACCCTCACCCCCTCTTCGGAACCCGCTTTTTATTTTTCTAAATGATTCTTAGAATTAAAATGATATAATTAACCAGAATAACTCTTCTTACTATCAGCATAACTATAATGGATCTCACCGAACTCACAACCTCGACAAGTTCCGTCTAAATTAATCCAATTATCTTCTGTTTTATACGCAGAAATAGCTTCAGGAAGTTTAACTTGAACATAAACATGACCTGGAACAAAAACAAATCTTGTTTGTAAACCAATTGATTGTAATAAAGAAGAAAGTAAAATACTTGAATCATCACAATCCCCTGAATCTGATTTCAATGACTCCTGAGGCGTTTTATAGTACTCAAAAGCCAGTGGATCATTAAGATAATTAAAGTTCTTCTGTACGAAGTAAAACATTGCTTTCGCGTTACAGACTTTATGTGTCTCTTGACAGGATAATGTTACAATCTTGTCCGCGATTTGTTTGATTTCTTGATTTACTTGAACATAAGCAGTTATTTTCCCAGAACTAACCTCGGGAATAACCATTTCCGGAATATTTAAGTCTGCTATCGTCGGCAAATAGTTTGGTTCTGGATTCTGTTTGATTCCGTAATACGGAACTAACCAAAGAACTAAAATTAAAATTAAGAATAAACCCATCATGATCTTAATCGGACCTTTATACCATGGTTGATGGTCATCAAAATGTTCTTCGTGATGATTATCTTCTTCTTGATCTTCTTGCATGAACTTAAGAATATATTAGCAGTATATAATTGTTTAGAAAAAATAGAATAAGATTATTTTTTAAGTCCCAACTCATTAAGAGATCCTAAATTTCTAAAAAATGTGTATCTCACATAATTAAATTCTGTTCGAGTTTCAAAAATACTAGCAAGAACTAAATCTTGATAACATAAATAAGTAATTCTGTCGTTTGACATTTGAGAAAAATCAGCCGCTAATCCACCAGATTTGATTTCAAACTCTGATTTTTGTACTTTATAATTCTCCCGAACATACCGTTCAGTTTCAAGAAAAAAATCATCAATGGTGTTTGTAACTGTACTTTGTCCACCAGTATTTACAACAATAGGATTAGGGATAGGATTCATGATATAGCCAGAAGTTCGCTAGTTTAAATAATTAATGAAAAAAAGTGTGAGGAAAGATTTTCAATAAACAAATCTTTTAAGATAAGTTTTATAAATAACCCCCATTTTTACATCTTCACCCACTAATAAAAAGACACCTGTGTTCTAGACATGCGGGGGTAGCAAAGTCTGGTCAAATGCGCAGGACTTAAGTCATCATGGTTTAGGCCAATGAAAGATATCCTGTCTCTTAGTGGGTTCGGGACAGAAAGTGTGAAAATACTTTTTGCGGAAAAGTTCAAATCTCCTCCCCCGCACTTTTTTTAATAACATTGTGAACAGAAGTTTTGTTTAAATTTACTTCCCCACTTATTTTTCTAATACTATGCCCCATTTTTCTTAATCTAACAATTTCTGAAACATCAATCACAGGTTTTCTAATATGTCTTGTCTTTTTTAGAATTTCAACACATTCATTTAGTTTTTTTAATTTCTCTTCATAAACCCTAAATCCCACATTATCGCCGAATCGGATAATATTTTCTTTATCTCTGTGAATATCGAAATACAAGTCTCTAGTGATTTGATCATCCCTATGATTAGCTTTCTTAGGTATTACACTACAATTTATATTGAAAGCATATAACATCATCCTAATTTGATTTAAAAATTTTCTTAAATTAGGCAATAATTCTTCAGACTTAGCAAGCTTCAGTCTTGGTTTATTAGAATGAGTTTTCTTTTCTATCTTAACGGTTGAAAGTTCATCTTCTAATAAACCTTGTAAAAACAGATGGCTGTTTCTCTTAGATTCAATAATCCAATTTGGCACTAAAAAATTGCTTTTTGTTTTATTCCCCATTGGAGCCCCTAAACAAAACAATGTTCTTCCAAGAAGAGTATCATTAACATTTAAGGTGTAAGCAATTCCTTTTGCTTTACTTACGAATATTTTAAATTTCTTAATATTAATGTTTAAACTAAAAGAAACTATTTTCTTTAATTTTTTAAGTTCTTTTTCTTGTCCAGAAAACTTTACTATAAAATTAGAGTCTAAATGTCCGTCGCCCATTACTTTTGCAACTAAGTAAGCAAACTCACTGGACAAGTTAGAATTATTAAATAATGGAAGCCATTTCCTATCTTCAAGAACTTTTATTTGGGAACAGGGCATTCTTTTCTTATAAGTGTTTAATATGTCATTCAGTTCCAAAATTATTTTTTGTTTATTCATGCTCCCCCAAGATCTTGTAATGAACAAAAATTATTTTAATTAATACATTTCTTACAGAACTAATCATTAATAAACTTTGTCCGCACCTGACCAGTGGGTTTTTTAAAGAGAAACACTTTAAAAACCCCTCAGAAAACTGTTTTATTTTTCTCGTGGGTTGTGGCTTTTAGAAATTACTTCTTCATCTCTCTCAACATTCGAATAACTTTATTGAAATCTTTCTGTAATTGCTGATTCTCTCGTTCAGCTTTTCGATTAATCGCATGATCATACTTAGCATCAATTCTATCTCTCTCAGCCTGTCTATTCTGAGCCATTAAAATTATTGGCGCTTGAATCGCCGCTAAACAAGATAAAACTAAATTTAAAAGAATAAACGGATATGGATCAAAAGGCTTTTTTAATAACACCCAACTATTCATTCCCATCCAAATAATTAAAAGTACAAAAAAAGTAATAATAAAAGTCCAACTACCACCAAAAGTAGCAATTTTATCGGCTGCTTTCTGCCCCATACTCAATTCTTGCCGAAATACAGGATGATGTTCATGTTTAGTAGGATGATGATGTCTAGAACTATCTCTTTTCTTCAACCTCTTTTTTGCCATAATCAAAATGAATATTTTATCATTTATATAATTTTTGTTGAATGAAGCTAAAAATAAACAGAATAATTTATAAGTAAAAAAATAATTATTAGAATATGGACACAGCTTTATTAGTAATTTTGATTGTAATGGGTAATTTAAGTTTGTACTGGTTATTTTTTGGTAAAAAGAAATTCGATCAAAAATTAGAGGCAAAAAATCATGGCAGATAGAACTATTGTTTTAGATCATTTAAAATTTAGTTATGAAGGACTATTCAATGCCACTGAACTTCATGCTATGATCTCAGAATTTTTTTATGGTAAAGGTTGGGACTGGCATGAAAAAATGAATGAAGAACTAATAACTCCTGAAGGAAAACAAATTAAAATTGTTTTTGAACCTTGGAAAAGCGTCAGTGATTATTATAAAATAAAAATTAGAATTAAATTTAATCTGGTTGATTTAAAAGATGTTGAAATTGAACACCAAAATGAAACATTAAAATTAAATCAAGGACTTATTAGAACAACTTTTGATGCTTATGTTTTTAATGACCGAAAAAACGTCTGGACAGAAAAACCATTTTACTGGTTCCTAACAGTTATTTTTGACAAATATATTTTCAATAAAAATTATAAAAAATTTGAACATTGGGTTAAACACGATGTTGATGAATTATTATACAAAATGAAATCATTCCTTAACACTTATAAGTATATTTACCAAACATAAACACACAAATATAATTAAAAAATGATAAACGAAGTAAACTATGAAAAGTTCCTGTTGATAAACAATCGACAATTAAGTTATAAAGGAATCTTCAAAGTAGAGGATATTTTCAGTACTATTAATAGAGCATTAGAAGAAAAAGATTATACTAAAAGAGAAAAAAAAAGTGAAGAAACAGTAACTGAAGCAGGTAGAAAAACATATGTTGAATTAAGACCATTTAGAATGATTACCAATTACTTAACATTAATGATAAAAATGAGAATTACTTTTGATAATGTTACTGAAGATCTCGTAGAACATAAATCTGAAAAAAGAATTTATCAGCAAGGAGATTTATTAATTGCTTTTGATGGCTGGGTTTTATCAAACTATCGAAATCGTTGGGGAATGAAACCATGGTTTTATTTTGTAAAAGGAATGATAAACAAATTCATTTACAAAAATCCATTAGAGGCAGAAACAGGTGGTAAACTGGCCCAAGACACAGCATATATATATGCTAAAATAAAAGGATTATTAAATTCTTATCAAGGAGAATCTGGAAAACCAGTCAAAGAAGAAGAAATTAGAAAACAGGTTAAGAAAGAATTAAAAGAAGAAATTAAGAAAGAAAAAAACGAATTAAAAAATAATTAAATTACTTTTCCTCTCAAATCCCAATCAGTAGTTTTCATGACATTAATTCTCAAGATTTGACCCAATTTGTAATTACCATTAATGATAACTGATTTGTAAGAACTATTTCTACCAATCCATTGATTTTCTTCTTTTCCTTTTTCATCAATGATAACTTCTCCTTCCCAATTCAACCAACGTTCATTTTGTAAACTTGAAATATTTTTACAAATGTCTGTAATGATCTTGGAACGATGTTTAATTACTTCTGTTGGTAAAGGTTTCAGTTCAGCTGCTTTTGTTTTCGGTCTTGGCCAATATTTAGAGATATTGACAACTTCGGGCGATAAATCTCTTAATAAATTAAGGGTATCCCAATGTTGTTCATCAGTCTCTCCTGGAAAACCAATAATAATGTCTGTTGCAATTGTCACTCGGAAAAAATTTTCTTTGATTTCTTTAACTAAAGAAATGAAATCTTTTACTTTATATTTTCTGTTCATTGCTTTTAACACTTCATCATTTCCTGCTTGAACAGGTAAATGAACAAACTTAAAAATCTTGTTAGACTTAAAGACTTCTAAAAACTCATCTTTAAAGTTAATCAAATGATTAGGATTCATCATTCCAATTCTGATTTTAAATTGTCCAGGCAGATTGATTAATACTTTTAATAATTTAGCCAAGTTCGTGTCAATATCAAATCCATAACAACCTGTATCTTGAGAAGTTAACCAGACCTCTTTAACATCATCTTTCAAAGAAAGAAGAACTTCATTTTTGATATCTTCAATAGAATAAGAAATCAAATTTCCTCTTGCCGCTTTTGTTTTACAAAAAGTACAAGCACCTAAACAACCTCGAGAAATAGGAATTATACTCACCACCGGATTTTTTCTTACCCGGGGTAAATTTAATGGAGGCATTTCTCCAGTTTCTAAAGCATGAATGATATTGTCATTTAACGCTTCTTCTACCACCTCCACAATATTATGAATTTGTTTGGTCCCGATCATAGAATATTCTTTCAAATTCATTCGACTAGTTTGCGGGATGCAACCCGCAATGATCACAATTTTGTAAGGGTGTTGTTTTTTAATTTCCTCTAACTTTTTATAAAAAGCGTTCTCTGTGGGAGTCTTTACAGTACAAGTATTAAGAATAATTACGTCTGCTTCTTCTATCTCATCAATTATTTGAAACTTAGCTTGTTCTAACAATCCTGCCATCTGCTCAGAATCAGCAAAATTATGGCTACAACCCGCAGTTTCAACGTAAATTTTTGTCATAAAATGGGCAGAGAAGATGTGATTTAAAAAGTTTTGCTTGTTTTAAAGAAATCAGAACCAGAAACATTTTAAACAAGAATGGGTTATTCATCCAAAATGGGAAATAAAATTGACTTACACATGCACACTACTGCTTCAGATGGTAAAGATAATCCAGAAACTATTGTCAACAAAGCTAAAGAATTAGGTTTAGAAATGATTTCTGTTACTGACCATGACAATATAAATTCTTTAGAAGCAACCGCAGAATTATGCAATAAAAAAAGAATTAAATTTGTTAATGGTGTTGAATTAAGTGTAATGTTTAATACTAAGTATTACAAAGAAGGTAAAAAACCATTTGAATTACATGTTTTAGGATATGGTTTTGATAAAAATAACCAAACATTTCATCATGAACTAAAGATGAATGAAGAATATAGATTGAAAAGAATTCTAAAAATGGTGGATAAAGTTAATGCTGTGTTAAAAGAAAATAACCAACCTTTAATTACTGAGGATGAAACTCAAGAAATGATTAGTAAAACTAAAGGTGCAATTGGAAGACCACATCTTGCCCAATTACTTGTTGACAAAAAAATTGTTAAAGATTTTAATGAAGCTTTCAATTTATATCTTGTAGAACTAAACGTTCCCAAAAGAATAATTACTTTAAAAGAAGGTTCAGAATTAATTAAAAATGCCGGAGGTAAAGTTGTACTTGCTCATCCTGGAACTGGAGGAAGCCATTCTTTATCAGACATTACTACAGACTTAAAAATTCAAGAAAAGATTATCAGTTCAATGTTAGATTATATCGATGGAATTGAATGTTATTATTGGGAACATAGCAAAGAAGAAACAGAATTTTATATTAACTTCGCTAAAAAAAATAATCTTATCATTACTGGCGGAACAGACCATCATGGTGGCGAAAGAGAACGAATCGGCCAATTAGAAATTGATGATAGTGTAATGAATCAGTTTAATTAAAACCCTAATCGTTCTAGAATAACATTCTTATCAAATGCTTCGAAGTCTTTATACTCTTGACCCATCCCTAAGAATAAAATTGGTTTTTTAATGGTATAAGCAATCGAAAGAGGCGCTCCGCCCTTCTCATCCACATCAGCTTTTGTTAAGATTGCTCCATCCATCTCTACAAGCTCATTAAACTTTCTTGCCTGCTCAATACAATCGTTTCCAGTAATAGATTCACCAATAAAGATTTTCAAATCGGGATTTGTAATACGGATAATCTTTTCCAGTTCTGCCATCAGATTAGTATTGCTATGTAATCTTCCCGCAGTATCAATTAAAACAACATCAACTTTATGTTTCTCTGCATATTTAACAGCATCAAAAGCTACTGCTGCTGCATCGCTTCCATAATCGTGTTTAATCATCTTCACTTCTAATTTATTTGCATGCTCTTCTAACTGTTGTATAGCCGCTGCTCTGAAGGTATCACAAGCTGCTAACACTACAGATAAATTATTCTCTTTAAAATAATTAGCAAGTTTAGCAATAGAAGTTGTTTTTCCTGAACCATTGATTCCAAAGAAAGCAATAATTAATGGTTTTTTATTTTTAGCTTTTTCTAAAATATCAATTTTATCAAAAGTAAGAATTTCATTTAAAGTCTTGCTTAATGTTTCTTCGATTTTTTTCGGAACATCTCTTGGAAGCGGTTTATCAACCAATTCTTCTTTAAGATCTTCTTTAATCTTTTCAATAACTTCTACAGAAACGTTACTTTCCAATAAAGCAATCTCTAATTCCCAGAATAATGTTTCGAACTTATCTGCAGAAATAGTTTTTGTAGTTAATGATTGTTTAACTTTGCCAAAGAAACCTGACTTTTCCGCAATAACTTCTTTTTCTTCAACCGGTTTTACTTCTTCAACTTGAGGTTCTTCAACTACCTCTTTCTTTTCTTCAATAACTTTTTCTTCTTCTTTAATAATTTCTTCTTTTTCTTCAATAACTTTTTCTTTTCTTTTAAATAATCCAAATAACTTTTTTTCTTTTACCGGTTCAATAACTTCTTCTTTCTCATCTTCAACAGCTTCATCAGCAACTTCTTCTAATAATTCTGCAGCTGTAGGTTGTCTTTCCGCTTCTTTAATTTTATCTTGCTCTTCTTGAGGTAACTCTTCAACTGCAAACTTATCTTTAGTTGCTTCAATTAATGATTCCGCAGATGGAATTTCTCTGTCATTAGACACTTCAGGTATTGGAACAAATTTTTCATCATCATCATCATCTTCTTCTGATTCTTTATCTTCTTCAACTGATTCTTCTGTAGGAGTTTCTTCTTTATTAGTTTCTTCTTTATTAGTTTCTTCAATAAGTTTGTCTGCTCTTTCTAACTCCTCTTCAGAAATATCTTCTTCTTTTGGAAGAACCTCTTCTTTTTCTTCTACAGGTTCTTCTTTTTCCTCTTTTGATACTTCTTCTTTTGATTCTTTAGTTTCTTTAATTTCTTCTAAATCTGGTTCAAATCTATTTTGACCAACAACAAATTTAGTTGGAACTTCTTCTTCTTTTTCTTCTTCTTTAAATTCTTCTTGAGGTTCTTCAAAAATTTCTTGATTAGTTTCTTCAATAAGTTTGTCTGCTCTTTCTAATTCTTCTTCAGAAATATCATCTTCTTCTTCAACAACTTCTGCTTTTTCTTCTTCTGGTTTAACTTCTTCTTTAGATTCTTCAGAAACTTCTTCAGTAACTTTTTCTTCCGGCCCTTCAACTACTTCATCAACTTTAGTCTCAACAGCTTCCTCTTCAGCTTTCTTAGAAAAAACACTCAATGCACCTTTCAGTTTATCTTTAAGTTTACCAAACATCTACTTTGCCTCTTCTTCAACTTCTTGATATAATTGCATTGCTTGTAAACTCATATCTTGCATCATACTATCTGCTTCCATCATTCTCTTACTTACATCTTTTTTCTGATCTTCTAATAATTTAACAACTTCCGGAATTGATTTCTCTACAGTTGTATCTGAACCCACATTAACAACCAATTTCTGATTATCTTTCAAAACACCTTTAAAGAAAATCCCATCAGCAATTGGAGCAAGAAGTTCATTATCAACTTTCGTTTCAGATAACTCTTTAACTGCATTGATAGAAATATCTAGCTCAGCATTTTGTTGATTTAATAATTCTAAATGTTGTGAAATCTGTTCTAACTGCTGTTGCATCGCCTGAAACTGCATGTACTTCTGTTGAATCTCTTCTTCATTTACCATTTTATAATCTTTTCAATAAGTCATCTAAAAACTTACTATAAGCTTCAATTGTTGAAAGAAATGGCAAATCATTTGACTCAGTTCTAGAAACAGAACTAAGGAAAGGAGAGTTTACAATCAATACTTTTTCTCCTTCTTCTTTGATATTACTTATTTCTTTTTCTACTAAAGCTTTCAAAACAGTCCGATCT
>JABJOX010000020.1 GCA_018664115.1 Candidatus Woesearchaeota archaeon | reverse complement strand
GCTAGCGGACATTTACGAAGAACTAGAAGAGACTGCTTCAGGTAATAAAATTAGAGAAATTCTCGCTGAATTTTTTAAAGAAATTCCAAAAGATGAGATTAGAATTATTTCTTATTTAAAATTGGGACAAATTGCTTCTGATTACCAATCTGTTGTCTTAAATATGGCAGAGAAAATGGCTTTGAAATCAATCTCTATTGCTGGCGGGGCAGATTCAAGCAGAGTTAAAAAGATTCTCAAAGAAACTGGTGATGCGGGTTTAGTAGCAGAGAAAATTATGAAAACTAAACCAATGACTCTTGTTCCAGTAGGAAAATTGACTTTAGATGAAGCGTTTAAAGGTTTACATAAAATTGCGGAAACTTCTGGAGCGAAAAGTCAAGATTTGAAAATTAATACTTTAGCAGCGATGTTACAGAAATGTAATGGAAACTCTGCGAAATATTTAGTTAGGGTTGCTTTAGGAACATTAAGAATGGGTGTAGCAGAAATGGCTGTACTTGATGCTTTAGCAATGGCTTTTACTAATGACAAAAAGAATAAGAAAATTTTAGAAACTGCTTATAATATATGTCCGGACGTAGGAATTATTGCGGAAACTTTAGCGAAGAAAGGATTGAAAGCGATTGAGAAGATTGAAATTCATGTTGGTATTCCAATTAGAATGATGTTGGGGCAAAGAGTAAAATCTTTAGAAGAAGCGCAAGAAAAGATTCCTGGCAAGGTTACAGTTGAAGCTAAATATGATGGGGAAAGAATTCAAGCACATAAAGATAAAGATGGAAAAATACATTTATTTTCAAGAAGACTTGATAACATTACAGACCAGTTTCCAGATTTAGTAGAATATTTATTGAAAGCGATTAAAGAAAAAGAATTTATTGTGGAAGGGGAAGTTATTGCTGTTGATCAAGAAGGTAAACCACAACCGTTCCAAGTTTTAATGCAGAGAAGAAGGAAACATGATATTGAAGAGTATGTGAAAAAAATTCCTATTAATTTTAAAGTTTTTGAATTATTATATCTGAATGGGAAACCTTACCTTAATGAACCTTATTATAAGAGAAGTGAAAAGATTGAAAGTATTCTTCATAAGAATAAAGAAGTCCAAGCAACAGAAAGAATTCTTACTGATGATGTTAATGAGATTGATAAATTCTTTCAGAAAATGTTGAAGTCTGGTTATGAAGGGATCTTTATCAAATCTCGGGCAGAAGATTCTGTTTATCAAGCAGGAGTTCGAGGTTGGAATTGGATCAAATGGAAAAAAGAATATGTACAAGATATGATTGATACTTTAGATTTAGTTGTTGTGGGTGCTTTTTATGGTAGAGGTAAACGTTCAGGAGTTTACGGAGCTTTACTTTGCGCAGTTTATAATGATAAAGAAGATCGGTTTGAAACTTTTTGTAAATTAGGAACGGGATTGACTGATGAAGTTTTAGAAGAATTGCCAAAGAAATTAAAGAAACATGAATTAAAGAAACCACCTGCTAGATTAATTTTTAAGAAAGAAATGGATGCAGATGTTTGGTTCTCTCCTCATGTTGTTGTAGAAGTTTTCGGAGCAGAAGTAACCAAAAGTCCGTTTCATACTGCTGCTTCTGGATTAGCTTTACGGTTTCCAAGATTTTTAAGGTTCAGAGATAATAAGAAAGCTGAGCAAGCTACTACAAGTGAAGAAGTTAGGGAGATGTTCTAAATGGCAATTGAGATTCATTTTTTGATACCTTATGTTGAAGCTGAATTAAAAAAGAAGAATATTTCTCTTGATCTTAGTAAGGGCGTTCAAGAGTTAGGAGCGGGAAGATATAGTAAAACTTATCTTGTTGAATCTAGTGATGGAAAATTAGTTATTCATTTAGTGGGAAGTCATAATCCAGATATTCAGTTTAAACAGGCAGAAAAAAGGTTTGAAATATCTCAGTTTCTTAAAAAACATCCAAAAGTTCCTACTGCAGAGATGATTACTTATGGGGAAGTTGAGGGAACAGTTTTTACTGTACAAGAATATATTGCTGGAAAAATCTGGGCAGAAAAAAAAGCTAATCTTAAACATTTGCAACATTTAGCAAAAATTTTGGCATATTTGCATCAAATAAACCTTAAAGGCAGTGGTTACCTTCAGTTTAAAGAAGGCAAGCCTGAAGGAACTCATGAAGATTGGTATTTATTCTTAAAACCTTGGGTTATGAGTTCTTTAAAAAACATTTATGAATATGTTCAAATTAAAAAACTTACAGATTCTATTTCTGAAAAAAAGTATCTTTATTTGAAAAATAAATTAGAACTTTTTTTCGAAAAATACAAAGATTATTTTATGGGGGTAAAAGGAAAATTACTTCACGGAGATTTAGCGTTAGGCAACATTATTCTTGGAGGAAAGAAAGTTAATGCTTTAATTGACTTAGATTTTTCTTGTTCTGGAGATCCTGCTTGGGAATTTGCTTTACGGGATCATTTACATGAGAAATGTTTAGATTATTACTTTGCAGAATTAAAAAAGATAGGTTTAGAGCTTGATGAAGATCAATTTAGGTTTAGAATAAAACTTTATGTTCCTTTATTAAGAATAATAATAACTAATTCGTTAAAATCAGGTCGTCATAAAAACATTAAAAAGGATTTATATATTTTTGAAAAAATGATTGATGAATTGTTGTGATAGCTCTAAAGATATCTTTATTTCTTCTTTTTTTCTTATTATGCACTAACAATTCTACCCAAGCAGTTATATAATAAAATTGTAATTCATAAATTGAGGTGTTTATTTATGAATAATAAAAAAATGATTCTGGGAATGTTAATTGGTTTGATTGCAATATTATTGATGACAAATGTTTTGGCGGCAGAACAAAAGTTTGACAAAAAAGCGTACAAGAATGCTTTAAAGTATGCTAATAAAAAAATTAATAGTAACAAATTAGTAAAGAGAGGAATTATTGATAAGGATTTAATAAAGAAAGTTGTGAGAACAACTATTTATCAACAATATAAAAATGGAGAAAAACTTAATCGAAAAGAACTTCGTAAACTTATTAGAAAAGAATTGGTAAATGTATTAAAGAATTGGAGGAATACTAAAACAGCAAAAAATCCTGTGCCTGTTGTAAATGATATTCTTGGTTGTACTGATTCAGATGCAAACAACTTCAATTCTAATGCAAATGTAAATGATGATAGTTGTACTTATGACGTTTTGGGTTGTACTGATTCGGATGCAAATAACTTTAATAGTAATGCGAATGTAAATAGTGGTTGTACTTATGATGTATTAGGTTGTACTGATGCAGATGCAAATAACTTTAATGCAGATGCGAATGTAAATGATGGTTGTACTTATGATGTTTTAGGATGTATGGATGCAGATGCGAATAACTTTAATGCAGATGCGAATGTAAATGATGGTTGTACTTATGATGTTTTAGGATGTATGGATGAAGATGCGAATAACTTTAATCCACAAGCTAATCAAGATGATGGGAGTTGTGAAGTTTTTGAAGCCGAAAGTACATTAACTGAACACAACATAAATGTTAACTTCAATAATCAAGTTAAAGATAGAAAGTATCTTGTTTACGAACCAGCAGTATGTAAAGATAAAGAATGCTCTTTATTGTTTATGTTTCATGGTTTAGGTGGAAATTATCAGCAAGCAGCAGGAGATTATTATAATTGGCAAACAACTGCTGATGAGAATGGATTTATTGTTGCCTTTCCAGATTCTTTAACTTTAGAAGCGAAAAAATATGGTGCCGCATCAGATCCAGCAGGTAAGCATTGGGATATTACGCCTTTATCTTTTTCAGCTACGCAAGATACAAAGTTTGTAGAAGAAATGATTAATGAAATAGACTCTATATATAGTGTAGACAAATCAAATGTGTTTAGCACTGGTCATTCATACGGAGGATATTTCAGTTACTACTTGAATTTTGCTTTGCCTAATCAGTTTAAAGCGTTTGCAACCCATTCAGCGGGATTAATGCCGTTTAATGTTTATGGGTTTACTGTTTATTGGCCAGCTGCACCTAAAAGTTCAGGTTCTGCAGGAAATACTCCAGCGATGATTATTTATTCGGATGGAGATAATGTTGCGCCAAAATTGTATTCCGATACTTTAGAATCGCAAATGTCTGCAAAAGGACACGCCTCTGTTAACAAACAAAAGTCAACTATAATTGGTCATGCTTGGGATAAATCTATGAATCAAGAACAGTGGGATTTCTTTATGGCCAATAGTTGATTTTTTTTCTTTTAATTTTTCTTTTTTCTTTTTTTCCAGACAAAAAGACAGAAAGCCACTATTTTTAGTTATATAGTAAATGGCTTTCCATCTTTTTGGCGTCCTAAAAATGCTTTTTATGCATTTTTATGACATTAATTTTTTAAACAAACTAATTATTTCTTATTTATTTTGGGCTTGTAGTATAACGGTTATTATTCACGGCTGGCAGCCGTGGGACCCGAGTTCGACCAAATGGTTACGCGCACATAAAAACAAGCAACGACTTGTTTTTAGTGCTAAAAACGAATCTTTGTTCGTTTTTATGCATTTGATACGCAAGAGCGAGTTGGACATAAAGTCCAACGCACTGCGAGAAAGCGGAACTGTTACGAAAGTCTCGGCAAGTCCATTTTTTATTTTTTTAATAGGCTAAGCTTTAGCGCATGCCTTTTCTCGCTCCCAGTTTGCGAATGAACTGCGGCATGTCCATATTTTATCTTCTTAACCCTTCTAAAGTTTCTCTAATAATTATTTCTGTC
>JABJOX010000015.1 GCA_018664115.1 Candidatus Woesearchaeota archaeon | reverse complement strand
CACCTAAAAGTTCAGGTTCTGCAGGAAATACTCCAGCGATGATTATTTATTCGGATGGAGATAATGTTGCGCCAAAATTGTATTCCGATACTTTAGAATCGCAAATGTCTGCAAAAGGACACGCCTCTGTTAAACAAAAGTCAACTATTACTGGCCATGCTTGGGATAAATCTATGAATCAAGAGCAGTGGGATTTCTTTATGGCCAGTTAATTTTTTTTATTTTCTTTCTTTTTCTTTAGTTAATTTTTTAAACAAACTAATTCTTGTTACTTTATTTTGGGCTTGTAGTATAACGGCTATTATTCACGGCTGGCAGCCGTGGGACCCGAGTTCGACACAGTTCTTTCGCCAACTGGGAGCGAAGTGCGGCGTTCGCGTTGCTCAGCCCCACGCGTGAAAAGTGCTACGAAAGTCTCGGCAAGTCCATTTTTTTATATTCTAGAAACTATATTTTTGAATTAATTTGTAGTTATAGAACAACGTTCTAGAAAAAGAAACTTTTATATAAGCTAAGAATTTACTTATTTGAATAATAATAATAATAATAAAAAAGAGGTTGGTATAAAATGAATAATAAAAAGATGTTTTCTGTGTTCTTAATGGTTGTTGCTGTTGTTGCTATGTTGGTGTATGCTGTTAATTTTGGTCCGTTTAATTTGGCGGAGGGTGCACCGGTTGATGGAGCAAATGTGAGTGGTTCTATTAATTTAAGTGCACTTTTTGAGGGTACGGGGATTGTACCTAATTCAAGTATAGTAAATGTATCGTTTGCTTGGCGTTTATCAAATACCACTTATGCAGCAAAATATTCTACTTATAATGGAAATATTTCATTAATGGCTAACCAAACTTATCAAAACCAAACGGCGAATTCTACTTTCTTTGGAAACGAAACTTATTTCGATAGTACTTCCCTCCCAGATGGAGTGTATAATATAACATTAACGTTTTGGAACACAAGTAGTGGTAATGGATCTGGTGATAATGGGGCATTTTTCCCATCTCATAATAATTCATTTGCAATTGATGTTATGGTAGATAATACTGTTCCTTTAGTATTAATTAATGAGCCTTTAGCTACTGGACAAAATTATTCTATCTCTTCTTCTAATGTGACATTTAATGTATCTGTATTGGATTCTTCAATACAAACTGCTGCAGGTTTAGTTGCTCCGGGGTTAGTTATTTTTGAATTTGACAATGCTTCTGGTAATGGGTTTAATAGTAGTAGTGCGGGTGCTGGAACACCAGTTAATCAGTCTGGTCTTTGGTCAATGAGTCTTAATGTTTCTAATTTACATGCAGGAACTCATACAGTAACAATACATGTTAACGATACTGCTAAGAATGTTACTGGTACAGCTAATAGTAATAGAACTCAAACTTGGACTTTTGAAGTAAATACACCACACAATGTAACTTGGGACCCTTCTTATGGGAGTTCAAGTGGAACTGCGCATGGTATTCTTTCAGGGCAAAATTTTAGTGCTAGCAATGTAACAGTATTTTTTAACGCATCCATGATTAATGCTAGTGTTAAGCCTGCTGGTGTTGGTCCAAGAATTACTGCCTTTATTTTTCAGTTTGATAATGCTTCTGGTAACGCATTTAATCTTAGTAATGGAAGTAATGTGATTAGTAATGGTATTTTTCAAATTTGGAATGCGAGTTATAATATGTCTGCACTTGAGGAAGGGACACATACTGTAACCATTTTTACTAATGATACTTTAGGTAATGTTAACAAAACAGAATCAATATCATTTGTAGTTGACAAAACAGGACCTAGTGTATCGGTATCTTGTACTGACTCACCAACTGTTGGGAGTGCTGTAACTTGTACTTGTACTGCAATTGATAGCTTAACTTCGGTAATCAGAAAAAGTTATACTAGTCAATCAACAACTGCAGGAAGTGCTGGAACTTATACTTCAAGTATTTGTAGTGCAACTGATCGTGTTGGTAATGTAGGTACTGGAACTGGTAGTTGGACAGTTGTAGCTGCAAGTTCCGGTGGTACTGGTTCTGGCGGTTCTAGTGGTGGTTCAAACACTAATGTAGCTGGTACTTTTGCTAAAGAAGTTTGGTCATCTATTAATGCTGGTGAAACTGCTACTGTTGAAGTTGATAATGGTGAAATTGGAGTTACTGAAGTTAGTTTTGCTGTTAAAGACACAACTTATGGTGCTTGGGTAAAAGTTGAAAAAGTTTCTAGTTTACCAAGTTCAGTTAAGTCTTTTGGTAAGAAAACCTACAAAAACGTTAAGATTACTGAAAATAATGTTAAGAAAGCATTGAGTGGTAATGTTGAAGTTGACTTTAAAGTTACCAAAGCTTGGTTATCTGAACAGAAACTTAGTAAGAATAATGTAGCTATGTTTAGATATGTTGATGGTAAGTGGACAGAACTAAAGACTACTGTTGGTACTGATGACGGAACTTATCAACATTACACTGCAGAAACGCCTGGATTTAGTTACTTTGTGATTGGTCAGAAAGAGGAAGCTGCCCCATTAACTGCTGAAGAGATTGCTGCTGAAGAAGTTGTAGAAGAGACAGCTGCAGCAGCTGAAGAAGCAGGAGAAGTAATGGCAGAATCTGAGAGTGCAACTTGGCCATGGATAGTATTAATTTTAGTAGTAATTGCAGGGATTATGGTTGCTTACTGGCTAAAAAATAGAAAGTAATTTCTTTTTTTTTCTTTTTTTCTTTTTTTCAATTATTTTTTAAAAGCAACTTTTATAAACAATAAAGGTTTACATTATTTTATAATTATTAGTATTGTTAAAAATAAGGTGGTTAGATTAAATAATGGATAAACATAATTTAGTGATTGTGATTCTTTTAGTATTATTTTTAGGTTCTCTTGGTTTTAGTATTACCGCTATGACTAAAAGCAGTGAAGTTGAAACAGAAACTCCGAGTTATAATTCTGAATTAGAAAAATTGAGTGCAAAGGTTACAGAATTGGAGGAAGAGAAACAGAAACTTGAAGAAGAAAAATCATTTATTGAACAACAAAAATCGGCTGTTAAAGATCAATTAAATTATGAGTTAGATAGAAAAAAAGAATCTGGGACTGATCAAGATTCTCCTTTTGATCATGTTAAAGATAGTCAAGTTAGAGTTTTAAAAAATAAAGTTGAAATTGATGTTAATAATGTTGAATGGTGGACTATTCAAGACACTAATTCCATGGATCCACTAATTGATATTGGTACGACTGCTTTAAGTATCAAACCAAAATCAGAAGATTCTATTCATTTAGGAGATGTGGCTTTTTATCATTCAGAGATTGCTGATCTTCCCATAGTTCATCGAGTGATTGATATTAGTTTTGATGAATTGGGTTGGTATTCAAAATTTAAGGGTGATAATTTGGAACATCCAGATCCAGAAAATGTTAGGTACAAACAAATACTTGGTGTTTTGATTGGGATAATATATTAAATGGGAATGTAATAAAAAATTATTAAGGTGAAAAAAATGATACATAAAAATAAAAAATTATTAGCATTATTGAATTTTGAGGGTGATTTATAATGGTACTTGAACATTTATTTCCAAAAAATTGGACTGAAAAAAGATTAAGATATGCTTTATTAATTGCTTTTGTTTATTCATCAATTGGGATAATTATTTCTGTTTTACTTTTTGGTAAAAATTCGGGATTAATTTCAGTTTTTTTAACTTCTTTACTAATTCTTCCTTTACTTGAAAATTTGTTGAGTAAAGAAGAGAAAGCCGAAGAAAAAGAAAAGAAATTTTTATTTAAACATTTACTTCGTGATAATAAAGAAGTGGTTGTTACTTATTTATTTCTTTTTTTAGGAATTTTCTTTACTTATGCTTTTTATGTGTTCTTTTTCAAATTGATTGGATATAATGTTTTACAATCTTTTCAAGGACAATTATTATTAGATTTTGGTAAAGGTGGTGCTACTTTTATTTTTAAAAGTTTTTGGACTATTTTTACTAACAATTGGTGGGTATTATTAGCAATCTTTTTGGTTGCTTTGTTTATCAAAGATGGGGCTATCTTTTTTATTGCTTGGAACGCATCTTCATGGGGAGTAATTCTTGCTTATCGGGCGATAACTTCTGCTCTTTATACCGGTGGTAGTTCTATTAAGTTTTTTTTAATAGTGCTCGCTTTAACTTTTCCTTATTTACTCTTGGAAGGTTTAGCTTATATCTTGGCAGCGGTTTCGGGAAATATTTTATCTAAAGATGTAGTGAGAAAATCAAAGTACATCAAAAGTTTTATTCTTTATTCTGTGATTGGTGGAGTTGTTTATGCTATTCTTCGTTATTTGATTGGTTTATTTGATTTAGGGATTGCTGTTTCTGTTATTGTTCAAATAGCGGTAATATTGTTGATTTTGTTAGCAATTTCTAAGTCAATAAAAGAACAAAAATACAAAGAAGTATTTATTTACAATTATTATTTATTTATTCTGGCAATAGTACTTTTTGTTCTAGGTGCGATTATTGAAGTAATCATTATTCAGAATGTTGATATACTAACGAAGATTTATTCAACAAGTATGTTGTTTAGTCTGCCGATTTAGAATAATTATTTTATTTTTCTTTTTTTTCTTATTTGTAAATTATTTATTCTGGTTTGTAGATTATCTTTAATGCTTCTTTAACAGATTTTACTGTGTAAAGTTGACCTTTTGTATTAGTAGAATCTCCAAGTTCGGGAGAATCTTGATTTAATGTTAAAATTGGTCCTGTGTAATGTTCTCTTAAGGCATTTGCAAAGTTTTCGTATTTAGTGTGTAAAGAATGATAGAATTCTCTAGTTAATCCTTTTCCTTTATCTGCATCTTCTCTAACTTCCATTTCTCGTTCTCTGGCCAAAACTCTTTTCCATCCATTTTCTTCACTTGCTTGAAGAATGATAATTAAGTCTGGGTCTAACCCTTTTTTTCCCAATTTTTTTCGGGAATTATTTTCTATCTGTTGTTTTTTCATTTGAAAATATTTTTGACAATAATCATGTTTTTCTTTTGTCATATGTCCTTCTTCTGTTAAACTGGGGATAAAAACTAAAGGGTCTTCGTAAGGAGTTCTATCAAAAATTAATGATTGGTTTGGGTAATCTCCTTTTGCAAGTAAAATGCTGTATAATCTTTGATTAATAACATCTAATTGTAACCTTTCTGTATAAGTTGCCTTATCATCATAATATAAAGATAAAACAGGATTTTCTAAATCTTCAAATAAGGTTTTACTTCCGCCAAACTTTCCAATAATGTTCGTGGTGGTAGATTTACCTAAACCAATATTTGCAGCAATTTGAATAGTTGTTGGATGATCTTCTAATAAGTCAGCTAGTTCTGTACTTTCATTTCCCCACACAGCAGTCATTGCTTGTGTCTGACTCATTTGAGATATCTCTTCTTCAACTTCTGTTGTTCTTTCTTTGATTAGTTTATTAATTTCCATTATGTATCTCTCCTAATTCTTCAATAATTTGATTTAATATTCTTGCATGATAATTTTTATCTTCGTTAAAATCTCTTGTAGCATCAACAGTAATTACTCTTGGTGCTTTTACTGCATATTTTGCATAAACAGATTCAATGTTTTCAAAGAAAGATTCATACATTCTGTTAATAGTTTTCAAATATTCAACATCAATAGTTTCGTTAGCTGTGGCTCTTTGTTTGTGTCTTTTAACTAGAACATCTTCATCATCAATTTGCAGATAAACCACTAATTGTTCTAACCACTTATGTTGTTGGGTTCTTTTAAGATGATCCAACCCTTTTTTTAATGTTCTTTGATAATTATCATAATCCTCATGAGACAAGTAGCCTTCTAAAAAAGAGTTTTTAGAAAACGTTTCTGCGCCTTCAATCATTCCACGGTCAAAGATGTAAATTCCCTTATCACGTTTAGCTTTCAAATGTCGGGTAATTCTTCCTCTTAAACAACTTTCTTCAAAAGTTACACTATGTTCTTCTCTGTCTTGATAAAACAGTTCTAAAGCTTCATCATCAATAAATTCAGGGATTATTGTTACTTCTTCATCTTTAGCAAGAAATTGTGCAAACTGTGCTTTATTTTCTTTAATGTACTTAACTAACTCAGTTTTACCTGCACAGACATTTCCAGCAATTAAAGTTGTGTGTTTAGCCATTTTATAT
>JABJOX010000053.1 GCA_018664115.1 Candidatus Woesearchaeota archaeon | reverse complement strand
TATAAATTTATTTCTGTTTTGGAAGAGATATTTGTAAATTATTATTGTTCTTTTTTTCTCCAATGTGTTAATGTTATGAATTTGTATCTGTCTCTTTCTTTTTTCATGTTTTTTAATTCTTTACCTTTAACCAATAGACTTAATCTTTGACTTGCATAATGGAGGGAAAAAAAACTAGCTACTGCTGCTATTGCAGGTCCACCTAATGAAGCAACAGTCTCAGCAATTCCTGCAATTGGAGCTAATAAGTAAGAAGTATCATTAATTTTATTACCTATATCTGTAGCAACTTTTGCTATTGGGCTATAAGTAGCTACTACTGCAGTAAGCCCTCCCAAAGCTCCTGCTGTTAAACTTATATTAGTTAACTTTTCAATTTTTTGATCAAATTTACTACCTGCGTCAAAATAAAGATTTCTAGCAACATCGATAAATGCATTGAAATAAGGTTTATCTACTTTGACTGTAATTGAATGTCCATGATCTGTCACTTTTCCTGCTACATCAGAACTAATCTCTTGAATAATTCCTGTAAAATATTCTTTTGATTCTTTTGGATCAGTAATTCTTGTTGTATCAACATCTACAATATATTCTAATTCAAAAGGATCTTCTTTATCATAATTACATGTAATTCCAGATTTATTTATTGTTTCAGCCATTCTCATAAAATGAGAAAAAAAGATATTTAAATGTTGTGGAACCGACTACTTTGAAGTAGGTTCTTTCTACTATCGTCTAAACAATAACTTTAAATAATTATTTTGTTTTGTTATAATTATGATAAAACTTAAACCATTTAAACAATCAAAAGGATATTGCGGACCCGCTTCTTTAAAGATGGTTTTGTCTGCTTATGGTATTACTAAATCTGAAAAATATTTAGCTAAAGCTACAAAGAGTAGTAGAACTGAGGGCTGTTGGGAAAAGGATATGATCAAAGCATCAGAAGAATTTGGTCTCAAAGGGTATGTAAAACAAAAATCAACGATTACTGAATTAAAAAGATTAGTTAAAAAGAATATTCCCGTAATTGTAGATTGGTTTTCACCAGAAGAAGCAGGTCATTACTCTGTGGTTGTTGGATTTAAGAATGATGAAATTTTATTGGCTGATCCTCATTTTGGAAAAATTAGAAAACATAAACTTGAATGGTTTAAAGAAAGATGGTTTGATATTGTAGATGACAAATTAATTATAAGAGAAATCATTGTTATACACAAATAACATTTAATATTTTAATTATTCTTTTAATATTTTTGGCATTATAAATACCCCAAATATATTTTGGATTATATGTGCAATAGTAGAAAAAATCAAACCATATTTAATTGCAATAATTCCCCAAAAGAATCCCATTACTAAAGTTGCATTTATTTTAACCGGTCCTCCCCATCTATCCCCAGATTTATTTGGAAGGTGAATTAATGAGAAAGCAATTGTAGATAATATCAAAGAAATTTCAATAGACTTTGTTATTAAGAAAATTGTATTGATCGCTAATAAACGAAATGCTAATTCTTCAAATATTGGGACTGGGACACTACCAATAATTTTGTCTGCATTTTCTTCTTTAATGAATAACTTCATAATTAATCTGAATCCCACAACGGGCCAAAATAGAACAAATACCCACCAATACTTAATTGCAGTATTAATTAGTAAATTAAAGTCTATTGAAGAAAAACCGAAAATGTATCCAAAATTTGATAAAAGCCAAGTAAAAGCTACTATTAATATTGGATAGAGGATTAGCCCGATAACAATATGAAATTTTGATTTGTGTAATACTTGATCAATTACAAAAGCAAGTACAAAAGGAATAATAAATAGAATTAAAATCATTATTGTTGACCATTCTTGAAAGATTGGAACAACGCTCTCTGTTTGAAAGAACCAAAAATTACTGATTATATCATTGATAAATGTAAAGGTCATTATGTGAAGAAGAAAGTCTTATTATTTTTAAATTATCCCAAAACTAAGCAAAAATCATAAGATCTTTTTGGTTTTAGAAATTACCAAACAATTCCCAAAACCTTTATAAATAACTCTCACTCTGAACATAAACATAGCCGACGCTTACCTGATGTAGGGTAATGCATAGCTGCGTGAGGCAAAAAATATACGCAGACAAGAATCACTTATTCTTGTTTGTTTAATGGAGAAAATATAAAATGGCAGATGAAAATGAATCATTACTAATTGATTCCAAGGAATACCTTAAATCAGGAATTCATATTGGAACTAAATTTAAGACTAAGTATATGGCCAAGTTTATTTACAAAACTAGACCAGACGGACTAAGTGTATTGAATTTGCAACAAATTGATGAACGGGTAGCTCTTGCTGCTAACTTTTTAGCACAATACGAACCTGATGAAATCTTAATCACTTGTCGAAGAGAAAATGGTTGGAAAGCTTTGAAGAAATTAGGAGAACTTACTGGGATTAAAGTTCTTCCAGGAAGATATCCTCCAGGAATTTTAACCAATTCTAATTTGGACACTTTTACTGAACCAAAAGTAATGATGGTTTGTGATCCGTGGCCGGACAAAAACGCTGTAGAAGACGCTTTCAAAATTGGTGTTCCAATAATCGCTTTGTGTGATACTAATAACCAATCAAATAAGCTTGATTTAGTTGTTCCTTGTAACAATAAAGGAAAGAAATCAGTGGGTTTAATCTTTTACTTGATTGCTCGGGAATACATGCAGAAACGTGGTTTATTAAAAGGCGACGAAGAATTACCTGCTAAGATCGAAGACTTCACTGACGAATAAATTTTTATTTTTTTAATATTTTTTATTTTTTGATTTTCTATTTAATCTCGCTTTTCCATAATCTTTAAATACAATCTTCAACTAAATTCTTCCATGAAAAAGGTAGTGACGTTAGGTGGCGGTACTGGTAACTTTACTGTTCTCAGAGGTTTGAAGAAATACAATCTGGATTTAACCGCAATTGTTTCTATGGCTGATGATGGTGGCAGTACAGGAGTATTGAGAGACGAACTGGGTGTTCTTCCTCCAGGAGATGTCCGACAATGTTTAGTGGCTTTATCTGATTCTAGTAAATTAATGCGAAACTTAATGAACTATCGTTTTGAAAACGGTTCTCTTGGCGGACACAATTTCGGAAATCTTTTGTTATCGGCATTAGAGAAAGTTACC
>JABJOX010000059.1 GCA_018664115.1 Candidatus Woesearchaeota archaeon | reverse complement strand
TTGAGAAGAAGAAAAATGTGAAGAAGAATCAGAAAACAACTAAAGAAAAAAACAAGAAAAAAGGAAAAAAGAAATAAAAATGATCTTAAAAGAAACTTTAAGCAAGGGGACTAAAAAATGTTTGCCATAGAACTGTTTCAAGTAATAAGAATTAAGCAACTATTCTTTACACTATTTGTTGCAGCCATCACCTCATTATTCTTATATTTGGCAGATTATTTTTTACCACCCATCCCTTTACTTATCGTTTCTTTATTTTTTTTAGTAGTGGGAATGAACCTTTGTGTTTACATGTTAAAAAGAGTTGGCATTGCCACAATATTCCTGTTTTTTATTGCTATGCTCACTTTCAATATAGCCGAGTTAGGATTATTTGGTTGGAATAAAGTTTTAACATACGTAATTGCCGCAATTGTTTTTGAATTGATTTATCTAATCTTTAAAATAGAAGTATCTTCATTACATTTAGACATGATTTTAGGAACAGCGATCAGTTTAACCAGCATTTATTTAATATCACCAATACTTTTATCACAAACAATATTGTTAGTTTTCAATCCTGAACTGATTAATCTTTTAATCATAACTTTTGCAATAAGTATTATTTCCTCAACAATCTTTGCACTAATTTGGGGAAAATTGGCTAGCACAAAAAAAATAGTTAAATTTGAAGCTTATTTATCCAGTTTAGGAAGGTAAAAGCTTATAAAATACAAAATAATATCTAATAACAATGGTAAAAAAATCTGATAACATTGTAACGCCATGGGAAGTTAAAGGGAAAATTGATTATGATAAGCTAATCAAACAGTTTGGTTTAAAACATTTACAACATCTTCCTGAACAGTTTCAGAAAAATGTCCTTTTTAGAAGAGAAATTATTTTTGCCCATCGGGATTTCAAACAGATTGTAGAAGCGATCGAGAAAAAGAAACCATTTGTAATGATGACCGGATTAATGCCAAGTGGAAAATTTCATTTAGGTCATAAATTAGTTGCAGAGCAGATGATATTTTATCAGTCTTTAGGAGCAAAGATTTATCTGACAGTTGCAGATATTGAAGCTTACAATTCTAGAAATCCAGACATGAAAGAATTGCGGGAAACGGCAATCAAAGAATATTTAACAAATTATGTTGCTTTAGGATTAAAATTAGATAAGTGTGATTTTTATTTTCAGTCTGCCCGTTCTAAAGATGGAAAGAAAGCAAATGCCTATTACAGTTTAGCAAATATGTTAGCAAGACATGCAACATTTAACGAATTTAGAGCGATTTATGGTGACATTTCTCCAGGGAAAATGTCTTCCGCATTATTGCAAGCAGCAGACATGTTACATCCACAACTAAAAGAGTTTGAAGGTAAACCAATTCCGACAATTATTCCTGTAGGGGCTGATCAAGATCCACATTTGAGATTAGCAAGAGATGTTTGCAAAAGAATTAAAGCTTTTAAGTTTCAACAGTTAAGTTCTACTTATCACAAGTTCATGCCCGGACTGAAAGGAGATAAGATGAGTTCTTCAGATGAAACATCTTACATTGCCCTTACTGACAGTCCAGAAGAAGCAACAAGAAAAATTAAGAGGTATGCTTTTTCAGGTGGACAAGCAACTTTAGAAGAACATCGTAAAAAAGGCGGTAATCCAGAAGTTGATATTTCTTTTCAAATGTTGAAGTATGGTTTAGAAGAAGATGATCAGAAATTACAAAAAATTTATGATAATTACAAATCTGGAAAATTGTTATCTGGTGAACTTAAACAAATTGTAATTGATAAATTAAGCAAGTTCCTAAAAGAACATCAGGAAAAGAGAAAAAAAGCAGCAAAGTTAGTGGATAAGTTTTTAAATTAAGATATTATCCTTTAATGATAATCAATTTTGGTAAAAAAGAGGTGAACAGTATAATGGCAAAAAAGAAAAATAGAGCTAATAATTCTAGATCTAAAAATAAAAAAATGTTTTCAACGTGGCATGCTGTGCCGTTAAAAGGAAGCTTCATGGCTACAGCAATGGCGGGATTCTTTATTTCCGCATACTATGTTTTTCCCCAAAGCTTCAATTATGGAATTGCATTCATGTTTTTATTTGCATTAATGTTTATTGCCGCAATAATCAGCACGACTAAAGCACCAATAGTGAATGAGAGGTACTAAAAAATGGTTCAAAACAAAATATCATGGAATTATCCAGCAAAAAAAGTTTTATTTATGAGATTAGAAACATTTACTGTAGCAATATTAGCAATATTTGTTTTCTTTTACACTTTTCTACAAGCTGATCAGAGATGGTTTCATGCAGTAATAGCAGTGGTTGCTTTTATCGCTTTGTATGTACTTATTTCTTTCATCATTCAGAAAGTAAGGCGAGTAGAAGAAAAGTATGTTTTAAATCATCAACATCTTGAAGTTACCAGAAAAACTAAAACAAAAATTACTAAAGAAAGAGTTCATCTTAAAGATATTAAACACCATAAATTAGATAAGTTTTTCTTAGGCGGATATGTGATGACTCATGGTGGAGATAGACATGCTTTGTTCTTTAATACTAGAAGAGAATTGGAAAGATTTGAAAATTTCTTGAAAAAGAAGTTGGGTTTGGCAAAGAAAAGTGCTACGGCAGTTAAGAAAGTTACTCGAAAAGTAAAAACTGTAAAGAAAAAATCTGTTAAGAAAACAAAGGCAAGAAAAACAAAAAGAAGATAATTTCTTTTTTATTTATTCTTTTTTATTTATTGATTGATCAAACTTCTCTTTAGCTTTAGATTCTTTCCAAAAGATTAAATGTGATGCCCGTTTATCAAACAAAGCTTTAGCCATGTTAACAATATTACAATCTTCATTCATTCCGTTTTTAATCGCCAACATCTTTGCTTCCTGGATAGATTGATCCAGGAGTTGGAAGTTAGTCTTCTTACATTGTTCTTCAACTAGCCGTTCTTCTTCTTCTGTCAAGAAAATTTCTTCCCAAATGGGATGATTTGTCCCGGGAAGGGTTTTTGGAAACGTTTTTGAAAAAGCCATGATTATTAATATGAAACCTACTTATTTAAAATAATTTCGTTATTATTATTCTTTTATCCACCAATTTTCTGCTATCTTTCTTAAACCTTTTTTAGTAAGAATCTTCTCAGTAGCAATTCCTTCATGAACAAACGCACCAGGAAGTAGATGGGGAGAAAATTTATTCAGAATCTTCTTTCTTTCTTCTAAACTTATAGTAAATGCTTTTGTCATCAAGATTTTAATTCCTTTACTTCTAATTATGGGTGGAATAAATTTAGAACAGTCCCCTTTCAACCCGTAATAAGCAACAAGATCTTTCTTTTCAGCATTAAAAATAAAAGTATAAGAATTTCTTCCCTTCCGAGATAAATTCTGAATAATTCCAAACCTTTGCAAAAGTTCTAAATTAATTCTTAATTTTCTCCCTGCTTTTTGAATATCCTGCAAAACATAATATTTAACATTTGGAAAACAAAAAATAATTATTGGATCATCAAAAGAACCAGGATAATATGCTACCCCTTGTTTTTCTTCAGCAATTGTTGTTGGTATCAAACTTACTGCCCCCACACTTAAACGAGAAGGGGTTACCATAGAAATACGATTACTTGCTAAAACAACAGCGTTTACTGCCGGGGAAAAAACCTTGCCAATTGGAAGAAATTCTTTCTCTTTAACAATGTCTGAGATTAATTTATCTAAATATTCTTCTTCTTCAGAAAAAAGCATCTCCCGTTCTTTCTCAATTAGTTTTTCCAATCTATCTACAAAAGGTTTTATTTTTATGTGCTCATCAAAACCCCATTTTTCACCTTTAATCATATGCTTAATTTCTTTAAAAGAGTCTAATTGCCCATTAAGGTTGTCTCTTAGTTTAGTAACCGTCTGTTTTATTATTTTAACTTCATCAGTTTCCTTTTTAGTAAGTACATTTTTATCTTCTAATAAATTCATTAACTTTCTTTCTTTTTTTAGTTCATTTAATAAGTCCTGAGTCAAACTTTTTAATCGGGGTAAGAAAATTCTTAATCTTTCCTTTCCATTTTTACCAGCATGATAAATCCCTTCAAAGATTTTAGACTTTTGATTGAAAAAAATTGTATATTCTTGGAAAAAAGCATACAACTGTTTAATTTCCCCTTTAAGTTCATTTACATCAATATTCTTGTGGAATACCCATTTGAAAAATGCCATTAATAGCTATTAAAACATCTTCAAATATAAAGTTTTACAATAAAGTTTTATAAACAGACAAAATAATTTAATGATTATGCCCTCATTTTGGAAACATGTTAACAAAGTACTACAAGAAGCGGAAATTGTCATCGAAGTACTTGATGCTAGAATGGTAGAAGAAACGAGGAACTTTGAAATTGAAAAAAAGATTCAAACTTTAGGGAAAAAGATTCTTTACGTTTTTAATAAATGCGATTTAGTTGACAAAAACAAATTTAAAAGAATTAAAAGTGAACTTAAACCAAGCGTTTTTATTTCCAGCAAAGATAAGCTAGGAACAACAATTCTAAAGAAAAAGATCTTAGAATTGTCTAAAGGAAATGCAGTAACAGTAGGAATTGTTGGTTATCCGAACGTTGGGAAGAGTTCTTTAATTAACGCTTTATCAGGAAGAGGTTCAGCAAAAACTTCTTCTGAATCTGGATACACAAAAGGCTTTCAAAAAATTAGAGTTGATGCAAAGATATTATTGTTAGACACTCCTGGAGTTTTGCCAAGAAAAGAAAAAGATGTAGCTAAACATAGTAAAACAGGAGCTTTAAGTTATGGAAAAATTAAAGATGTAGAAGGTGTCGCTTTAGAATTGATTGAAGAGGAGAAAAAAACAATTTTAGAATTTTATAAAATTAAAGATAGTGATGATCCAGAAGAGGTTCTTGAACAAATTGCATTTAAGTTTAACAAATTGTCTAGTGGTGGAAAAGCAAACTTAGAAGTTGCAGCCAGGATGTTATTGAAAGATTGGCAAACTGGAAAGATTAAATCATAAACAAACATAAATCATTCTTTTTCATACTTCTTTTCAAACATTTCCATTAATTTATCAGCAATCTTATCGCCAACTTTATCAATTTTAATTAGTTCAACTTTACTAGAGTTAACTAAATTCTTAAGAGAACCAAAATGTTCCAAAAGTTTTCTAGCGTTCATCACCCCAATATTAGGAAGACTAGAAACAATGAATTCTTGCTGCTCTTTCATAGATCTTGGTTTCGATGGATGGTAAGAAAACTCTCCCCCTTTATCTTGTTCACGTTTAGCCATCACTGCAATCAGAGAAGCGGTATCACGCGGACTTTTTGTATAGAGGATAGGAACACCGAAATCTAAAACAATTGCTGCTAGCATGCCTCGAATGGCGTTAGCATGAACTTTTCGTACAGAATAAATATCTTCTTCTCCCTCGATGATTAAAACAGCTTTCTCAAAATTATTTTTCAATCCTCTAACTTGTTCTAATAATCTTCCATCAATGATAGAAGCAACAAAGTCGGGAACTTTTTTTAGTTCTACAGCAACTTTTCCGGAAACTAAATAATCTGCAACTTCTAGTTGACCAGTTTTTACAGAAACGCCTAAATCAATCAAATCTTTAACCACACGATTATCTTTCTCTCGATGGTCAGCAAGAACAGCAACAACTTTTTCTTCATCAATATATTTGTGTAAAGTGGTTTCACCATTATTTTGTCGATCTTGTCTTTCTTCCAACGAAGATAAAGAAAATTCTTTTTTAAGTTTATCGAGATTTCTATACATCCGTTTTTCTTTATGATGAGCAGACCAACGATAAGCTTCATCTCGCGTACCAGAAGTAACCAAAATAGTTACTGCCCCTTCTTCTAAACGGCCAGTTCTACCTCTTCGTTGAATTGAACGTACTGCACTAGGAATAGGTTCATAGAAAATAACTTTATCAACTTTCGGAATATCGAGACCTTCTTCGGCTACTGAAGTTGCCACCAAAATGTTAAATTCTCCAACTCGAAATTTGTCCAGAATTTCTTTCTGTTCTTTCTGCGAGAAACCTAATCCGTTTTTCTTTGCTTGTCCAACAAAGATATGGTTCTTAATTTTTAATTTATTAATCTGTTTAACAATTTGTTCTGCAGAATCACGAAACTGAGTAAAAATAATTGCTTTAGCATCTTTATTCTTTCCAAATTGTTCAGAAATAATTTCAGTTAATTTTAATAACTTTGGATGTTGATAACTTTTATCAGCCAATTCTTCTGTTAGATACATTGCTGATTTAAAATATTGATCAATCATCAAATTCTTGACGGCTTTAGTTTTTGAAGTTAATGATTCAGATTGAATTTTTTTGAAATATGTTTGTAATGGTTTAATTCCTTGCGATTCCAATAATTCTAAAGCATGATCTATTTTTAACGCTTCCGCAGTTAGAGAAACCGATTTAAGAATTTCAAAATCTCTCTCGCCAAAAGAAATCTTTTTTTGGAGTTCTCCCTGTAATCTTAACAGTTCTCCTTTATGTAAAGAAGCAGAATTACAATAACCATAGTTTTGTGCTTCAATCAATTTACTTTTTCGAGAATCTTGCAAATGTTTTTGAATTTTTTTTAATTCATCAGGGAAATCTACTTTCAACCAGTCAACTTTAACTTCTTGCATGTAAGGTTTAACGTCAGGATCTTTTTCTGTACGGACTTCTACTTTTTCAATTTTCAGATTGTTACAAACTTCTCTGATTTTTTCTAGGTCACTTCCTGGGGAGGCCGTAAGGGCTAGAATTCTTGATTTGGGAGAAAGCTTATCATATTGTTGTGCAATCCAGACGTAAGCATAATCTCCTGTGGCGTGGTGCGCTTCATCGATTACTAAGAGAGAAACATCTTCCAACTTAACTCTTCTGTTAATGGAATCGTTTTCAAGACCTTGGGGGGTGGAGATGATTACTTGGGCATCTTTCCACATTTCTCCTCTTTTTTTAGGAGTTACACTTCCCGTGAAAAGAACAATTTTTTCTTCAGGAAGAGTAAGATGTTTTTTGAAAGTTGTTAGATGTTGCTCACACAGAGGTTTAGTTGGAGCAAGAAGAAGAATTTTTGCTTTAGGATATTGATGTAGACGTTGTGCTGCTAAAAGGAAAGCTAAGGCAGTTTTACCTAACCCAGTTGGAAGTACGACTAAAGTATTCTTATTTGCGGCAGTGCCTAAAATTGTCTGCTGGTACAGCCTGGGAGTAAAGTCACGAATCATTTTATTTGTTTTTTATCTGAGTCTAATTTTTTTAATTTGTTTAATAATTTTACTGCTTCTTTATCAAATCTAGAGAAAGCAAACCACTTCTTGCCAAGATCTTTTAATGAAGCTCCAAAGTGATATACTTTATCATCAATTATTATAAATCTATCATGAGATTTTGTAAACTCTTCAATTGTAATTAAAACGTATTGAGAATTATATTTCTTTAAATCTAATTCCAATTGTTTACTTATTTTAGTAAAAATTTTTACTTTAACATTCTTATCCCTTTTAGAAAACAATGTTAAAACAGAATCGTCAATATAATTGTCTATTAAAATAATTGATTTTTTTGCACTTCTTATTAAATCAGAAACAAATTTATAAGCATCAAATATTTGGCCATCAAAAAATATTCCTTTAGAAGGGTTAATGTCTTTACTTTCAATCAAATCAAATATTTTCTCAAATTTATTATCCATTTCAAATTTGTGTTCGACCTGTTTTCTTTCAACATAATCTAATCTCAAAAAAAGTTTGGCATTTGTAGAAATGAATTTTCTCATTGCAATAAAAGCCCGCATTATTTGAATATTCACAAGTATTGCTTTTTCACTTTTCAATATTCCTGATAGCATACTAACTCCTTGTTCTGTAAATGCGTAAGGTAAAGAAGACGAATGCTTTAATGATTCGAACCGGTCGCATTTTGCGACCAGTTCCTCTTTCTCTCTAATTGTTAATTGAAACATAAAATCAAATGGAAATCTTTCTCTATTTCTTTTTACTTGTTCATTTAACCTTTTTGTAGGCACTTCATAAAGTTCGGCTAAATCTCGATCAACAATTATCTGAATTCCACGAAAAACAAAGATTTTATTATTAATTGAATTGTAATCAGTAATTTCTTTAAGATGATTTGTCATTTAATTTACCTCTTTTAAAGAATCATATGGACTTTTAGTATTAAGTAACTTAGGAGCAGCTAAATGAGTATAGATCAACGTAGTTTCAATACGGTTATGGCCCAATAATGGCTGAACTTCAGTAACTGAATAACCATTTTGAATTAAGTGAGTAGCAAAAGAATGTCTTAAAGTATGCGGATGAACATTTTTACTTAATCCTGCAATCTTAGTTGCTTCTTTTACAATTTTTCTGATGGTTTGGGTACTCATCTTTCTTTTATTATAACCAGAAAAAATGTAACCCTCTGGTTTAAGATTATTTTTGTTAATCCAAATTTCTAAATCTTCATTTAAATTTCTGGCGATAATAAACAAGCGATCTTTTCTTCCTTTTCCTAATCTTACCCAGCCATAATTATCATTCAATTGTAAATCTCTGACTTTAAGATTAACTAGTTCACTAACTCTTAATCCTGCAGAATAAAGTAAAGTTATCATTAGCAAATGTTTTTTGTTTTTAATACAGGTGAAGAAATGAATTAATTCTTCTTTGGTTAAGAATTCAGGTAAACGTTTGGGAGTTTTAGAAAAAGAAATGTTGATGGTAAGTTTTCTTCCTAAACATTCTTCAAAAAGAAATTTGAATGCATTAAGATAAACATTAGTGGTATTCCCAGAAGAGCCTCTTTCTAAAAGTTTTAGTAAATAACTCTCGATATCGTTCTTGCTTACTTGATAGGGGGTTTTACGATAAATCCTTAAAAACTTTTTAACCGCAAAAGTATAAGTTTTAATTGTTCTGGGACTTAATCCTTTTAATGTCCCTTTTTTTCTAATAATTTCTTCAACATCCATAATATATTCATCATAAAAAGTCGGGAAAGTGTCCCACTCCACCATAAATTATGAGTATGACAGGACACTTTCTTATCCCCGACTTTTTAGGATCCCAATAAAGTGCTACATCCTCAACCCAAAAGTTGAGGTATTGCGCCTTTATTCAGGATCATAAAACTTATTTATATACTTTGTCCGAGGTTGACCAGTGGCTCAACAAAACCGCTGAAACCAAAATATTTTCCAAGTAGAAGCCCTCTAGCACTGGACAAACCCCCTCTTTCCAAGCACAAAACGAACCATACAAAACACCAGCGTATATCCATTTACGGCATTTAATATTTATCGCACATAACTCCCCTACATCCAAAATATCAACGAGTTTGGATATAGGGAGTTAATTGCAATTCAGGAGTTCGAGCCTTGACACCAATTTCATTTGAAACTATAAAAACATTTATATAGATTCTAATTTAAGTTATTACTAGATGAAAAAAATATTTATTACATTAATCTTATTGATTGTCTTTTCCACAATAGTCAATGCTGCAATGGATCCGCGTTTGAAAGAATGTATTCAAAGAGGATATGAACCCACACATGATTCTGAAATCCAATACTGTGTATTCCCTGATGGAAATAAATGCCCTTTAGAAGATTTCAATAATGAATTATGTGGTCTTGAATACAAAACTGAAGACTATTGTGTAAAAGAAAGTTTACTTGTTTGGGATAAAGATAAATGTTGTGAAGGTACTGAAGCCTATTTACCTCCAAATGTTGCAGGTCAATCAACATGCAGAGATATTAGTTTATCCCAAAAAATCTCAGATCAATTTATGTATCGTCCAATTTTTTCCATCACTGTTATTGTAATTTTGATTATAGCTGTTTTTATTGTTTTTTGGATATTAAAGAAAAGAAAATAACGGCTCGAACTCCTGAACTTCTTCGGATTTCTTCGAAATCCTCGACCACGCTGCGCTCTCGCCTATCGGCTCGGGGCAATTAACAGGAATTTAACGGAAAAATGCTCGGCTCGCATTTTTCCCAAATCGCCTTCGGCGACTTCGTTAAATTCCGATGTTATGTGGAATAATTTTCGGTGGTAAGATGTCTACGACCTCTCTAAAACTGGATAGGCAATCTCTTAACTCCATGTAAAAACTAAAAAGAATTTCGGCACTCTATGATAAAACTGAACTGTAAAAAACTAAATAGGGGTTTCCTCTAAAAAATAGGGGGCGTTTTAAAAAAGTAAAAGAAAAAAATTAACTAACCATTGTAATTTCTGCATTTTGCCAAGTTCCATCAGGACTTGTAACAATAACTTCCATTCCATCTAACTCATCAGATCTATGGGCTAGGACTTGTGCAGCTAATATGGAATCTTGTCCAGCAAAGCCACCAATAAGCAATCCATAATTTCCGTTGTCATGTTTAATCAATTTGATATTCCCAGTCTGTGAAATAAAACTGTTTCCATTATTTATTGATGAAATCTCATTACATTGTTGAGGATTACCAAAAATATCAGCAGCAACATTATTTATACATGGACCACCAATGAAAATTACGTTCTGTGCAAATGCATCATTGACAAAAACATCCAGAGTTGCTTCGTCTTTAATTGGAACAAGCTTTTGTGATCCACTATTGTCAGTGTACCACATGTTTCCGGCAACATAGACTGCTGGTAAAACATCTATGGCTGCAGCATTTTGACCAACAACAATTAATCCATCAAACTCGCTATTTGTAACAAACATTGATGGATAGTCTGAGAGGTCAATTTCTCCTACGGGTTCGCTAACACCCATTGCTTCATCTAAACAATTATTCACACAATTTCCCCAAGCAGTACTTCCAGAGGAATACGTCCCATAACATTTAACTTTGTAACAATCAGTACGAAACTTACTCCAACAACCTTCTGTATTTCTACATTGGTTAATTTTAGTAGAATCATAAACAGCTTGTCCAGCTAAAGCTTTATCACCTTCTAATTCTTCTAACCCCTCAAAAATTTCTTGCTCTTCTTGAGTTAAATCTTCTTGACATCCAACAATTAACAAAGAAACAGCTAACAAACCCAACATCATTAAAATAATTTTCATATTAAACACCTCATTTTGATTATAGCTCTAAGTAAACTCTTTTCATTTATAATCTTTGCTATATTCATGCTATGTTTATGCTAAATCTTGTTTTAAATATTGAATGCTACGTTCCTGCTATGGAAAAGCTACTTAGTTATGTCCTCTCTGGAAGAATTAGAAGAAAAATACTAAAGTCATTATTTGATATTGAAAAGACCCCTACAATTTTAGCTAAAGAAATTGAAACACACCAATCAACTACAAGTAGAGCATTAGCTGATCTTGAAAAGAATGGTCTTGTCAAATGTTTAACTCCTAAAGCAAAATTGTCACGCCTTTACGCAATTACAGAAAGTGGGAAGAAAGTCATTAAGAGAGTTAACAGAATTATTAAACATTGATTTTACAAAGATCCGTTTAGAAATTGTCCACAAATACCAAAAATTTCTTAAAAAGTGGACAACATTAAAGCTTAAATTGCTCTATCACAACTTCAAACATTTTCTCACAATAACCTTTAATGTTCTTTTCATTATGTAAATCAATGGCTTCATAATAGTTTTGCCTTAATTTTACTGGTACGAAGACTTTTGGGTACTTGGCTTCCATTAAAATCCAATTCATTAATGCTCTTCCTGTCCTTCCATTCCCGTCTTCAAATGGATGAATTTCTACAAATTGAGCATGAATCAAACAAGCTAAAACAAATGGATGAATCTTACG
>JABJOX010000016.1 GCA_018664115.1 Candidatus Woesearchaeota archaeon | reverse complement strand
TCTTAAGGAGAAAACATAAACAAAATGGCAGATATATTAAAAGAAATAATCAAGGTTTTACCAGCAGGTAAAATCTCTGACGCTGCATATGAAGCAGCAAACATTGTACTTTACACTAAAGATAAAGATTACTTCCTAGATAATAAAGGAACAATTAGAGAAGCAGTTAAACAATTCAAAAAAAGAATTGAAGTTAGACCAGATCCATCAATGTGCATGGAGTTAGAGAAAGCTAAAAAAGCGATTAAGAAAATTATTCCAGATGAAGCTGGAGCACAAGAATTCATTTTTGATGCACCAAGATCACAAGTAATCATTCATGCTGACAAACCAGGAGTAGTTATTGGTAAACAAGGGGAAATTCTTAAAGAAATTAAAGCTAAAACAATGTGGGTACCATTAATCAAAAGAAACCCGCCAATAAGATCAAAATTAACTGAAAGTATTCGTTCTGTTCTATACGAAAATGCAGATTATCGTAAAAAGTTTTTAGATACAACTGGACATCGAATTTATGATGGCTGGTTAAGAGAAAAGAAACATGAATGGGTAAGAATATCATTCTTAGGAGCAGCAAGACAAGTAGGAAGAGCCTGTTTATTATTACAAACACCAGAATCAAGAATTATTATGGATTGTGGTATTGATCCTAGTCAGGACGGACCAGAATCTTATCCTTACTTAGATGCACCGGAATTTAACATTTCTGAAATTGATGCGGTAATTGTAACTCATTCACACTTAGATCATAGTGGATTAATTCCATACCTATTTAAGTACGGGTATAAAGGACCGGTTTATTGTACATTACCAACAAGAGATGTAATGTCTTTATTACAATTAGACATGATTAAAATTCAAAGAAATGAAGGTAAAGAACCAATTTATTCTAGTGAAGAAGTTAGAGATACTGTTTTACATACAATTTGTGTAGATTATGATGAAGTAACTGACATCACTCCCGATGTAAGATTAACATTTTACAACGCAGGACACATTTTAGGTAGTTCTTTAGTTCATTTAAATATTGGAAATGGATTACATAACGTTGTATTTACTGGCGATTTAAAGTACGGTAGAACAAATGTTTTAGAAGCTGCTAACACCCAATTTCCAAGAGTAGAAACTTTAATCATGGAATCAACTTACGGTGGTAAAGATAATGTCATGAACGAACAGGAAGCTGATAATTATATGATTGATGTAATTAAAAAAACTTTTGAACGTGGTGGGAAAGCACTGATGCCCGTACTTGGGTCTGGAAGAGCACAAGAAGTAATGATTATCATTGAAAGGTTAATGCGAGAAAAGAAAATTCCAAACTGTCCAGTTTACTTAGACGGAATGCTTTATGACATTACCGCTATCCACACTGCTTATCCGGAATTTTTAAACAGAAACATTAGACAACAAATTTTCCATAAAGAAAATAATCCGTTCTTATCTGAAATATTTAAGAAAGTAGGATCAAAGAAAGAAAGGGAAGAAGTTATTAATTCTGAAGGGCCATGTTTAATTCTGGCTACGTCAGGAATGTTACAAGGTGGACCTTCAGTAGAATATCTTAAAAGATTAGCTGAAGGAAAAAAGCACAGTTTAATCTTTTCTTGTTATCAACCACCAGGCAGTTTAGGTCACCGAATCAGAGGTGGAGAAACTGAAATCATGATGCGTGAAGTGGGAAAACAGCAAGTTCTGAAGATTAACATGGAAGTGCACAAAGTAGAAATTACTAACCATTCCGATAGGAAACAACTGATGAATTATGTAAAAAGATGTAATCCTAGTCCAAGGAAAGTTATTCTAATGCATGGTGAAAGTTCTCGTTGTTTAGATTTAGCTAGTAGCATTCACAAACAATACAGAGTTGAAACTACTGCTCCAAAGAATCTGGAAACGATAAGGATAAGGTAATCTTTCATTAAATTTATATATTCTTTATTATGCTAGATGATAAAATGGAATTAGAACTGAGAATAGAGAACGATGAAAACGGAAGGAAAATTAAACTTCCTGATCAAGGAGACACAATAAATTATTCTGCTCATGCCTTTGTAGAAGAGATTCTAACTTTAACAGCAGTTGTTGATGGGAAAAGGATGTATTCTCATTATCAGAAAGATAATAATACTTGGAATAAAGTTGGTGCTACTCATTTTGGGATTTTAGTTTTAGGAGAAGAATCTTATTCTTTAGAAACTCCTGAGTATCAAGCATTTGAATTGTTAAATAAATGAGAAAACCAAAAAAATAAATTAAAAATTTTAAATAGTCTACTATTTTTTCTTTAGGGTTTTCTAGTCATTTCTCGTTAATGATATATGTAAAAGCAAAAGAGACTTGTCCAACGAGAAATAAAACCTAAACGTTTATAAATTACTTTAATTCTTTATTACTTTATTGCCACTGTCGCATAATCCGGTATTGCGCTGGTCTTGAAACTTGTTTATAGCAAGTCTTGATAACCAGTTCCTTATGGAATTCCCGGTTCAAAATCTCTTAACTGAGAATGAAAGTCCGGGTGGTGGCGCTTTTTTTAAACTTTATATTGATCATCTAAAAAATTAGAACTTTCAAGAATTCGCCTCATATTTACCGGAGAAATTTTTTCAGGATTTTTACCACCAATCTTGGCAATATTCTCTAACAAAGTTAAATAAGCATCAGTTACTAAGAAATCTTCTACAACAGGAGAATAACAAACATGTCCTCTAACTCCTTGTTTTTCTGATAATAGTTTATATCTAGCAGGACATAAATTAGGTTTATCCATAGAAATAATTGCTTCTACAGACACAGGGATAACATCTCCATTTTCACGAAGACCCAAATATTCTCTTTGACGTGGTCTAGCTTCTGTTCCAAGTTTAGAATCTTCTACACCAATACTAACATAAGAGATATGATTAGCAAAATGATTTTTAACAATCTCTCTTAACTTTTTTTGATCATTAATTAATTGTTCTGGATTTGAACTATATACGTCTCTTTTTCTTGACCCCATAATATGAGATAAGAAATCAAAATTTTCTGAATCTGAAATCCGATCAAATTGTTTAACAGCATTTTTAAATTTTTCTTGGTCATTAATATCAAAACCAAATAAGGTCCCAGTAATTAATTCTCTTTTCTTTCTATTAATTGCTTGGTTTACTGCCCGATAAACTCGAGTAGCAGAACTACCACTTACAACTTCGTCAATCCCAATCATTTTTACAGGAGAATCAACGGTAACATTTTTAGCTAAGAAATTGTCCATCCAATTACCCATAACGCTTTTTGCATTAACTACGTGACTAGATGCAGGCATATAATGAACTTTAGAGATGTCAAAATCTTCGTTTAGAATATGCATAACATCAATAAAAGGTACCGCGCCCATCATTGGAGCAACAAAATAATCAGGATTTTCATCTACAACAATATTAGATGCTTTCTCTAGCCCCTTTACAAATGGTATTAATGAATCAATAAATGCCATATTAAATAAATAGGTCTGGCCATTTATAAATGTTTCGTTTGCTTTATTACTGCAAAGTAGTTATTTAAATTAAAGAGCAATATTATTAAAACAAAGTTAATCAACAATTAGAATTTTTTAGAATTATTTTGAATTTAAACATCAACCATTTCAATTTCGATGTTAAGATTTTCGGGAATTGGTACTCTCATCACCAATCTTAGAGTTCTTTCATCAGCAGAAATGTCAACTAATCTTTTATGGATCCGCATTTCATAACGTTCCCAAGAAGCTTTTCCGTCACCGCAAGGAGATTTTCGAGTAGTAACTTTTAATTTTTTTGTAGGCAAAGGAATAGGTCCACGAAGATCAACGCCAGTTTTATCGGCTATCTCTTTAATATCAGTACAAATTCGATTGATCTTATCAATATCGATACTTGCTAATTTTATTCTTGCTCTTTGCGCCATTTTTATATATTTATTACAGGGTAAATTTCTTTACCATGCTTCTATTAACTCAGATTTTGGATTGTTTATAAGCTTTTCCCCTAAAGAAAAAAAAGGGTAAAAAAAAAAGAGTTACATCTCTTTCTTAGTTAACTCCTGACACATCCCAGCTGCAACAGTAACACCAGAATCCCGGATTGCAAATCTACTCATTTGCGGAATTTCTGAGTTTTTCTCAATTACAAGAGGTTGTACAGGTCTCAATCTTACGATTGCTGCATCTCCGTTTCTTAAAACGTCTTTGTTTTCAGTAACTTCGTTACCAGTTGCAGGATCTAACTTTTTAACAATCTCTACAAACTGACAAGCAACCTGTGCTGTATGAATATGGAATACCGGAGTATAACCAACAGTTACAACACTTGGATGAGACATAATAACAATTTGAGCAGTGAATTCAGTTGCTACACTTGGAACATTGTCAGCAGGGCCGATAACGTCTCCACGAGCAATGTCTTTCTTTCCAAAGCCTCTAACGTTAAATCCAACGTTGTCACCAGGACCAGCTTCTTTAACTTGTTCGTGATGCATTTCAATAGATTTAACTTCTCCAGGAACACCTTTACCTTCTCTTCCAGGAACAGCAATAACTTTGTCACCAATCTTCATAACACCAGTTTCGATTCTTCCAACAGGAACAACTCCGATACCAGTAATATTGTAAACATCCTGTAAAGGAAGTCTTAATGGTAAGTCAGTTGGTTTTTGAGGAACTTCAAACTTATCAATTGCTTGTAATAAAGAGTCGCCTGTCCACCAAGCCATTTTGTCTGAGTTCTTAACAATGTTATCTCCTTGTAAAGCCGCAATAGGTAAGAAAGCTACTTTTGAAACATCCCAACCAGCTTGTGTTGCGTGTTTCTTAACTTCTTCAACAACAGCTTTAAATCTGTCTTCAGAGTAATCTACTCCAGAAATGTCCATCTTGTTAACAGCAACGATTAACTGTCCAACACCGAAAATTTTTGTTAATTTCAAATGTTCAATAGTTTGTGCGTTAACACCGTCATTAGCAGCTACAACTAAAACTGCACAGTCTGCTTGAGCAGCACCAGTAATCATATTCTTAATAAAGTCTCTGTGACCAGGTGCGTCAATAATTGTAAAGTAATACTTATCAGTATCAAATCTCTTATGAGCCAAGTCAATAGTAACTCCACGTTCCTGTTCTTCTTTCAAATTATCCATAACGAAAGCGAATTCAAAACCTTTCTTACCAAGGAGTTCAGCTTTTTCTTTTAATTTTCTCATTGCTTGCTCGTCTACATTACCTGAGTCGAACAATAATCTACCTACAGTAGTTGATTTACCGTGATCTACGTGACCTACGAAAACCAAGTTAATATGTTCTTTTTCTTTTGCCATTTTATTCCTCCAAATTTATACTATAATAAGTATAATTGTTTAATTTGTTTTTATCGAGGTTATTTATAAAGCTTTTGGAAATTTTGCTTTAAAATTAAATATTAGAAATAATGATCACGAGCTGGAGTAGTATTATAAAGAATTAATTTGATTTTATTTGGTAATTGTGGACAAATTACTGGCTTAGTATCTGCAGGTTCATAATCAACGACCATTCCTCTGGCATCAGAATCTAATTTAGGTGGAAGAGGGGGATTAACTTTTTCTTCCAAACAACCAGGTGTTAATAGAATGGTTGCGGCTGCTGTTAATGCTGCTAAATATTTCATGATATTGGGAAAGAATATTTTGTTTATTAATTTTGTGTAAGACTAAAATTTTTTAGATAAAAATTCTGTATCCGCTGCTTCATAATCAGAGTACCTTGACAATTGTGTTCGAGCAAAAACAGAAGGACAAGAATAAGTTTTTACACCACCAGGTAACTCTACACCCAAAGAATCACCTAAAGTAGAAATTAGAAATTCTAAATCCCTATTTTCCGGAGAGGCAGCAAGATTAAACAAAATTGCTTGACAAACAGGTTCTGGAACATCGTTTTTAATCATTTCTTCTTTTGTAAGATTGTAAAGTTTAGAGCTCCATCCGGATTTTCTTATAATGGGAGCAATAACTAATCCAGTTGTTAAATAAAGAGCAGTAGTATTCATTGAATAAATATCTCCTGCAATTGAAGAACCTTCAAACGGAGTTTCTGGAGCAAAATAAGCTGGAGTACCAACTTTTGGTAAAGCATCCGCAAATTCAACAACAAAAGACATTTCGTTCATTCCACGAAATGAAAGGTTAAGATACTTATTCAAACCGATAACTCGAGAATTGCCAAAATCAGTAAGAGTTGTTTTTTGTCCGTCAGACATAATATTTTTAGGAGTTATATCTCCATGAATAACATGGGCATTATGAACTTTTTGTAAAGTTGATGCAGTATCATAAGAAATATTTAATGCAGATTCAAGTGTTAAACATTCTTCTTTTACAAGGCTATCGGCAGTTTTCCCAGGAGCTTCGTCCATTTCTGTGGACATAAAAACATATCCATGAACAGCAGTAAACTTTCTATCTCGATATGAAACTACACCTTCAACACCTCTCAATGAACGTAAAATTACTCCTTCCATAACACCAGCAACAACATGTAAATGGTCTGGTTCTGAAAGTGTAAAATTTTCAGATAAATTGTCTGTTTGTAATGAGTAATCTCTTCCACCAAGATGATCCACTTTAACATTAGAATGAACCCCTGCAAGTTTTTTAACAGAAGGTTGGACACTAAATGCTACAACTTTACGGACACCACCCTCTGGACTTTGAGTTACAGCACCAAAAGAACCAGCATCACGACATTGTCCAAAAACAGATTCGAACATTTCTTGACCATTAAGCGTTTGAGGGTTAGGAATATCGTAATCAGTTTTAGATGAATCATCAAGCGTTCCTATTCCAGTTTGTGGTGGGTGATTTGTTTTCATTTTTATTTAGCCCTTTTTAAAGGGCGGAAGTACTTTTGCCTGAATTCTTTTATAAAGCTTCCTATAGTTTACAACATATATGTTACAGAAGTAGTTATTGATTAATAATTAGAAAAAAAGATAAAAATAAAAAAAATATTTTAATTCCTATGCACCTAGATTACCAGCAGTCAATCCTTTTCTCTCAACAATTTGAGCCCGGATTTTATCCTGTAATTCTCTTGGTAACACTTCGAAACTCTGGTCTACTAATGAACTACTTCCTCTACCGCCAGTTCCACTTCGAAGAGCATTACTCCAACCGAACAATTCACCAACAGGTAATTTAGCAATAATTACATTAACATCGCCTTCTTGGTTCATCTCCAATAGTTGTCCTCTTTTAGAAGAGACCAATTTAGAGATTTCACCTACATACTCATTAGGAACTTCGATTCTAGTTACTTGCAATGGTTCGTATAACAAAGGACCAGCTTGCATCATTGCGCCCCGGATACCTTCTCTAACTGCAGGGTACATCTGTGCAGGACCTCTATGAATCGCATCTTCGTGCAAAGTACAGTCCATTAATCGAACTTTAACATTAACACAAGGTTCTTTTGCTAAAGGACCAGCTTTCATAACGTCTTCAAACATGTCTAACAATAATTCCATAATTTCGTTAATATGAACGATACCACGAGTATTATCCATGAAAATGTTACCATTACATTCTGCTCTAACACTCTGAGCAGTTTTTGTATCCCAATCACATTCGTCTCTCAAGAAAGAAATAACTTCTGGATCTTTCTTTTTGAATCGTCCATGGCCCATTTTATCATCTTTAATACCTTGAGCAACATCATCTTCAAGAGGTTCAACTCTGAAATAAAGCTTATTGTGTTTGTTAGGAGACTTCCCTTCAATTTGAGGACTTTCTTTAGTAATCGCTTCACGATAAACAACAATCGGAGGAGATGTTTTTACTTCTACACCTTTCTCTTTAACAATTCTGTTTTCGATAACTTCCAAATGTAATTCTCCCATTCCGTGTAACAAATGCTCACCAGTTTCTTCGTTAATCTCAACAACAATAGTAGGATCTTCTTTCTGTACTTGACGAAGAACTTCAATCAATTTTGGCAAGTCACTTGGTTTCTTTGCTTCAATAGCTTTTGTAACTACCGGGTCAAAGATATGTGAAATCTTTTCGAAAGGTTCAGTTTTTCCACCAGAAGTAACAGTTTCACCAGGCATACCAGCTCGTAAACCGCCGACACCAATAATATTTCCTGCTGGAACATTATCAACGATTTCTTTCTTTGCTCCATTGTAAATGTAGACTTGCTGAATTCTTCCTGCAGATTTGGCCATATTCAACCAAACTTCTTCTCCTTTCTTCATTGTTCCACCGAATAAACGGCCAGCAGCAATTTCTCCTGCTTGTGGATCAACAACTACTTTAGTAATTACAAAAAATAATCTTCCGTTAGGATCACAATTCATTAACGTTTTCCCATCAGCAGATTCTAAATCACCTTGCCACAATTTTGGAATTCTATACTTCTGTGCTTGTACAGGATTAGGGTGATGTTCAACTGACATATCAAGAACAACCTCATGAATTGGCGCTTTCTTAGCCAAATTTATAATGTTTTCTTTAATCTCTTCATCTGTACCTGCATAAGCATCAATTATTTCTTTGAAAGTAATTCCTTTCTTCTGCATGTAAGGCAAACTAATTCCCCAGTTATGGAAAGCAGAACCGAAACCAACAGTACCTTTCTCAATACCAACTTGCCAAAGTTCTTTATATTCTTCAGGAGCAACATGTCTAATAATTTTATTAACATCAGCAATCTGTTTAATGAATCTTTGCTGCATTTGTTCAGGAGTTAGTTTTAATTCTTTAATTAGTCGGTCTACCTTATTAATAAATAGGATTGGTCTAACTCTTTCTCTTAGTGCTTGACGTAAAACAGTTTCAGTTTGTGGCATTGCTCCTTCAGAAGCACAGATTAAAACTACTGCTCCATCAACTGCCCGCATTGCTCTAGTAACGTCGCCACCAAAATCTACGTGACCAGGAGTATCAATTAAGTTAATCAGGAATTCTTTTTCCCCTACCATATGAACCATGGAAACGGAAGCACTGTCAATTGTAATTCCTCGTTCCTGTTCGTCCTCATGAAAGTCAAGTTTACAGGCTTTACCTGCGTCTGCTTCACTCATCATACCTGCTCCTGCTAATAAATTATCAGAGAAAGTTGTCTTTCCGTGATCAATATGAGCACAAATCGCTATATTTCTAATTTGGTCTGGTTTATTAGCTAACCTCATGACCATGTCAACCATTTTTTCTGCCATTGTTTTTTTTACCTCGTTATTTTAATTATTATCAATTGCTGTAAAGATTCTGTTTAACATTAATTCTTTATTTTTACCAAAATCTTCGTTAACTTGAACTTCTTTCAGGATACCTTTTTCTTTGTAAAAGTTGATTAAAGGTTTAGTCTCCTCTTCATAGACTTGTAGTCTTTTTTTGATTGATTCAGGTTGATCATCATCACGATGATACAATTCACCACCACAACTATCACAAACGCCTTCAACTTTTGGAATGATGTTAATAGTATGGAAAATTGCTCCACACTGTTTACAAATTCTTCTTCCACTAAGACGTTGAATAATAACTTCATGATCAGCTTTGAAATTGATTACCCGGTCAATATCTGCGAATTCTGCTAAGGCTTCTGCTTGCGGAATTGTTCTCGGAAAACCGTCCAAGTAATATCCACCTTTTGTGTCTTCTCGGGATAGACGTTCTTTAACCATCCCAATAGTAACTTCGTCAGGAACAAGTTTTCCTTGATTGATAAACTCTTTTGCTTTAATTCCTAGCTCGGTGTTATTTTTCATGTTTTCTCTGAACATATCTCCAGTAGAAAGGTGAAGGATATTATACTTTTGGATAATCTCTTTAGCGTAAGTTCCTTTCCCCACTCCTGGTGAGCCCAATGCGATTAGTTTCATTTTTTGGTAACCTCATTCAAAGACATGTGTTTCATGTACTGTTTTGTAAGTGTGTAATTGTTCTGGTGTAAACCAAAGACCAATTTCTGTTAAAGCATCTTTTTTATTAGCTGAAGCATGGATAACATTTTTAATTCCAATACCTCTCTTATCAGCATGCCCATAACTTACTTGAGCATAATCTCCACGGATAGTTCCCGGATTAGCAGATTTTGGTTCTGTTGCGCCACACATTTTTCTAACCAATTCAATAGATTCAACGCCTTCTAAAACCATAGCAATAACAGGTCCCATAACGATCATGTCTTCTAAGCCTTTATAGAAAGGTTTTTCTAAATGTTCAGCATAATGTTGTTTAGCAAAATCACGATCTGCCCAGACCATTCTCATTCCAACCATTTTCAGGCCAGCTTTTTCAAATCTAGTCATGATTTCTCCACAGATACCTCTTTGTACTGCGTCTGGTTTAAGTAAGATTAATGTTCTTTCAATCATTTTGTATTGTCACCCCATAGGTTTACTTTAAGTAAAAAAAGACAAGTTTTATTCTTTAGTATCTTTCTTATGTTCTTTACGATAAGCATCTGTCCATCTGATTTTCAAAGGTTTTCTTTTCAAACTCAAAAGGTTCTTTTCACACTTACCTGAACAGAAATTTATAACTTTACCTGAAGAGTAAACAAAAATTTTTCCTGTTCCTTTTTCAATGGATATTCCACAAAAGTTGCATTTAGGCATTATTTCTTACCTCCTCTACGACCGCCACCCAATCTCTGGGCTTCGATTTCTGTTTCCATAAGCATTAAATGATCTCCTACTCTTACAGGACCTTTAACATTCCTTCTTAGAGATTTACCTTTATCACGACCATCAAGAACATTACACATTACTTGCGTAATTTCTCCTCTTGAACCAGCACGGACAACAATCTCTTTAACTTCGGCAGGAGTACCAGGAGTGAATCTTACTTCACCTTCTACTTTACTCTCTTCGTCTCCTTTCTTTTTGAAGATTTTCTTAGCCATCCTTATTCACCTTTCAAAGATTCAATTCTTCCTTTAGCATCTCCTTCTTTAACAACAGCTACTGCTGCAGTTGAAACTGCTAATCCTGCTGCTGCTCCCAAATCTTCTTTCTTGGAGATTTCTACACAAGGAACATTCTTATCTTTACATAACAAAGGTAAGTGCATAACAACTTCTTTTGGTGAAACGTCTGCTGCGTAAACTACTAATTTTGCGTTGCCTTTCTCAATAGCTTTGGTAGCTTCGTTAGCACCTTTACTAATTTTACCGCTAGTTCGAGCGATTTCTATAATTTCTAATACATTTGCTTCATCAGCCATTTTATCTTCTCCAAACAGTTCTTTCGCCAACTGGGAGCGAGGTGCGACATGCGTTCGTTACACTCACTTAGTCCCACACGAAAAAACATTTAATTTTTTTATAGTAACAAAGAATTATCTTAGTTACCTCGTTGTGTTTCTCACCAACTCATTGGTAATATGGTAAATGAAAAGACTATTTCATTTATCTATTTAGAATGGACTTACCATTCTAATACTATCTTATTTAGGGAGTTATTTATAAATGTTTATGTTGAGATTCAATTTTCTTATAAATCTTATTTCTGAGAATCAAGAAAGCAATAGTAACAATGATAACTAGAAGTAAAGAGATCCATCTTAGAAAAGGATAGATTCTGGAAAGGAAGCCCAAGATTACAGCGATGAAGATCAGAATGACCATGTTCCTTACGGTTAGTAAGTTCATGTGGTTGGGAAGTTGGTTAAGAATATAAATGTTTAGGGCAGATAACCAGTGTAATCTTTTCCACTTTGATGTTCGTAACCTGCGATGATACGGTCAACTAATCCTAGAATATAATCTCTGACTTCAGGATGGTCTATTTCTGTAGAAACGTACTTAACAAGTTCCTCAGTTTCTTTAAGGTTAGGTCCGCTAGAGTTAAGGATCATGTCTAAGTTTTCCATTTTATCACAAATACAAATTAAATAAAATCGTACCAGCAATCCCAACAGTATCATTGTTAATTGTAGAAGTACTCTCTTCAACTTTACCAGTTAACTTATCATTCTTATCAACCCGTTGAGGATCGTAAGAACTTTCTTTAGAAATTTCTAATTCTGGTTGAAACTGGAGTTGATAACCTACTTTCAATTCAATTCCGAAAGGGCCAAACTTAGTTTCAACAGAAAGGTACGGGAAAACTTCGCCACCCCAACCTTTACTTACAGCTTTAGTAATAATACTTTGGTAAGTGTTAGCGATAGTGTTCATCTGTGACCAGTTTAAATTTAACTCTCCACCTTGTTCAAGTTTTCCAGTGAACGGCCCTTCCGATTCTACAAAGATATCTAATTCAGATGAACTCTTGATATAAAACGCTCCCCCTTTAACCCCTAATTTGAGATCTACCGGACCTAACTCATGAACTTTATAGGCCATGTCCAAACCAAACTGAACTAAATAATCTAAATGTTGGGTCCATTCTGTTGGTGTATCGCCCAATTGTGCAGGTTCAGATAACAAAACATGTTCAATCTCAGCATCAAAAGTTTTTTTACTAACAACATCACCAAAAATATGAGAACTACCAAAACCAAAATAGGGACCAATCTTCAAACCATCCCGAGGTAATAAATGCGCATCCAATAATTCAAAGAGATCTACTGAACCGTTAAGTTCTATAGAAGGTTTAATATTACCAACTTCTAAGAATTTGCCAAAAGCAGTATGGTCATCTCCCACAGGCATACTTTTGTTAAACATTTCTCTGTCTTCAGTAAGAAATTCTTTAGTACCATCGCTTTCTGGGATATGCGCAAGATTAAATCCTAAACCAATAGTATAAGGAGATTCTTTAACACCAGACTCATTAACTCTAGGAGATTCTGCTAAAGCTGGAGCTGATAAACCCATAAGTAATGCTGCTAAAGTGATTGTTTTTTTCATAGTAATAAATATCCTACTTCAATATAAAAGAACTGTTATACTGGAGTATAGAGATTATGAATTCCGACCATTAAGATCTTGAAGATTAGTATTAATCATTTCCATCCCTTCAATTATTGATTCATCTTTAACTACACCATAAGTTTCTACAAAAGCATCATAATCTTTTCTAACTCCAGCAACGTAAAGATTCAATTCTTCAATACCACTATTATCACTAGAAAAAAATTTTTGACTAACCATTTTGCTAGCATTACTTACTTTAACATCCAATTCACTTAAAGCTAATTTATCATTATAAAAAGCGTCAAGCATTTCTGGATTAATATCCAACTTTTCAGAATTAACAGCATTATAAGTTTCAACTAATTCTGTAATTAATTCAGAAGAATCTTCAGAGACGCCATTTTTAATTAATCCTAAAAATTCAACAAATCCTTCAGGATTAGTCTTCTTTCTGCCAATAAAGTATTCTTGGGCAGTTTCTTTTAAATCAGAAAATGAAAATCGGCCATATTTACTTCCAGCTAAATTTTCATAGCGATAATCAACTATTCCTGACAATAAATCGCCCTGAGGTTGAAAGTGATAATCTTTAAACAAAGTAGTTGTAGTTTCTTTAGGGAGAAGCCACATTTTACTAAATTCTTTAATGGAATCTAAAGTGTAATTAATATCGTGAGCATCAGTAATACTTCCTCCTTCTAACATGGTCATTAATTGATTTAAATAACCTCTTCCTTCCCTACAATCGTTTAAACACATCTCTTGAGGTGTGTTTGCAAACCAGTCAATGATTGGTGCTTCAACGTTTCTTAATTTATCAGCTAATTCTTTAAATTTTTCATTTGTCATTTTATTTTACCTCGTAATGTTCTAACAATTTAGTTAATGCTGCTGCTCCTGCCGGCACCATTGTTGGACCGTTTTCTTTTAAGAAAGCAGGTAATTCATTTTCAATAGACAAATAGCTAATTTTTCGATGTTCATATTTTCCAGGAATAACTCCTTTTTTATCAGCTTTCCATCTCTTATGAAGTTCTTCTTGACTAACATAAACAGGAATAGTAAAAATCATTTCTGGAATTCGAGAAGCACCTTGACGAATAATTCCTTCAAAGAAAGCTTCTCCCATTTCTTCTTCTCTCAGACCTAACTCTTGTTTTAATTCTTGTCTCTGATGAAAAATTGGCCGACTAATATCTTTTGGAAACCCACCAATAACATGATAAGTATTTGGATAAATCATAACTTTCTCACTTCTATAACCCACGGGAGTAAAACCTTCTCCAGGAAGTGCACCATAAACAGCTGCACAAACACCCATCGCATTAGCAAAAAAGAAGTTTTCATCAGCATGTTTATCTAAACCGGCCTGCATTAATCTTTTTCTAAAATCAGAATTTACGATTGCTTGAGTACTAGTTCCAGTTATATCCGAATACTTTGTTCCTGTAATGGCAAGGTAAAGTTTATTTCCAACCAAAGTAGCTTTAGATAATCTTTCTTTACGATTATCACCGCTAATATGTCTACTCATTCTAACAACTTTATCTCTATCATTGGCATCTAAAGCAGCAGACATTTCAGGAGCTCTCACCAACATTTGTTCAACATGTTGCTTGTTCCAGTAATCTATAGATTCTTGGGATAATTCAGGACATTCTGTAGCAAGAGTATTTTCTTCTCCTCGACCAAGAACAATTTCTAGACTACTGACTGGAACTGGTTCTTCAGGTTCGACAATAATATCCCAAGTTGGTTCAAATAACATTTTTTTAACTCCAAATCTATCAGAAAACTCTTTTAAATGATATTTAGATAATTACTTTATAAAGTTTATGAATTTTTAAAGAGTTTGTCCATGAAGTCTTGAACATAAGGATATAAAGAATCTCTGATTTCAATATATTTCTCTTTAGTAACAATCAAAGGGTCTTTATGCAAATTGTCCAATTTCAATTCGCCACTACCATCAGCAGAATACATTAAAGCAAAACAGTCTGTACCTTGACCATGTTGAAAAGGGTCAGTAGAAAAAATTGCTCTAGAAGTTCCAAGATATTTGATATTATCTAATTCCAAATTACATTCAGCTTTAACTTTCCTACGTAAAGATTCTTCAGTAGGAACTCCACGAAGAACTCTTCCACCGATCGGCCAAAGCAAATCTTTTGCCGGAACATTATCTCTTTTTATCAAAAGAATACCGCCTTGATAATTTATCAAAACGTCATGGCAACAGATAACAGTATTCTGGTGCGCTTTAACAAAATCTTCTTGAGAGATAAAACCGGCTTCTAATTCTGCCCAGTTAACATTCCCGTTATCGAAAGCATATTCTTTCATAGTGTTATCAAGAAATAATTGTTTATAATTGTTGTGAAAAGTAAGGGGGTTTTTGTAGTAAACAGCGATTTCTCACCGGATAATAATTACAAAGATTAATAAACCTCAAAAGTAACTCTACTTTATAAATAGTAATAATAAAAATATGAGTTGTTTATAAAAAATGAACATAAATCAAATAAAAAAGTTAATGGACAGGAAAAAAACGTCACACAAAGGCGAGAATGGTTATGCTTTAATCATCGGTGGTTCAGAAGAATATGTCGGCGCTGTAGCCTTAGCAGGATTGTCTGCATTAAGGTCTGGTTGCGATTCAGTAACGATTGCTGCTCCGGAAAAAGTTTCCTGGACAATTAATAGAATTTCCTCAGACTTAATAACCCACAAAATTAAAGGTTCAAATTTCAATATAAAAAATGCAAAAGAGATGGTAAAGTATTCAGACAGGTTTGATGCAGTTTGTTTAGGTAACGGAATTACCAGGAAAGCAGATAAATTTTGTCAATATTTTATCAAAAAGTCTCCACGATTAAAAGTAGTTGATGCAGACGCATTAAAATCAATGTCGTTCAAAGATTTTCACAATTCAATTTTAACACCACACGAGGCAGAGTTAGAAATGCTTCTTGTTAATAGTGGGAAAGAATTCTTATTACCAAAACTAAAATCTGCTAATGCTAAAGAGAAAGCTGAGATTTTACAGGGAAATTTAAGATACTTTTTACAAAACAATAATGTTTTATTGGTTAAAGGTTCTACGGATATTATCATTTCTAGAAATAAAATTGCTTATAATCGGACAGGGAATCAAGGGATGACTAAAGCTGGCACGGGAGATGTAATGGCAGGGATAGTAGTTGGCTTTTTAGCAAAAACTAAAGATTTGTTCAAAAGTGCTGTTGCTGGTTCATATGTTAACGGTTGGGTTGGCGATCAGTTATTGAAAAAGAAGAAAGGTTACAGTTTTATTGCTTCTGACATTTTAGAAGATTTAGAAAAGTTCAGTAAGGTTAGTAGAAGAGCAGCAATTCCGTTAAAGAAAAACAAACCTAAAAAGAAAGTTGTTAAGAAAACTATTAAGAAAAAACCTGCTAAAAAAAAGAAAAAATAGTTTTATTTCTGTAACATGGCAAAGAAAAAAACTTTAAGAAAGAATTCTAAACTTACTAATGAAGATGCTATTGATTTAAAGATCATGCAGAAAGGTGAAAAGTTAGAAGAAAAAGGGTTAAACAAAATTAAAGGATATTTACATTTACATCTTGACAATTACGCTTCCACACACGGAAGATTAATTGAAGGATCATTATTTTTCATTAACTTTTTAGCAATTGTTTTGTTTATTGTTGAAACTCACGGTCCAACAGGAATTTATCGGACAATCCTATCCATTTCTGAAATCACGTTAATCAGTATTTTTATCGTTGAATATGCCGCAAGAATGTGGGTTGCAGAAAAGAAAGTCAAACATTTCTTTAACATTTATACAATAATTGATTTAATTGTAATCTTGCCAATATTGAGTTATTTACCAATGTTTAGTTCTGCTACAAACTTAGGGTTCTTTAGGATTCTTAGAATCTTAAGATTGTTCAGAATGTTACGGGTGTTAAGATTCCAAAGAATGTTCAAATCTCAAGATACAATGTTTGGGAGGATTACCGATTCACAATTAGTGATTATTAGAATTGTAATGACTGTTTTTACAATTGTTTTGATTGCTTCCGGATTAATATGGACAGTAGAAAGTAAAGTTAATCCTGATCAGGTTGGAACGATCTGGGACGCAATGTACTTTTCAATTGTAACTTTAACAACTGTTGGTTATGGTGACGTTACACCATTATCACCTGCAGGAAAGATTGTCACCATCCTGATGATTTTATCCGGTATCGCTTTAATACCATGGCAGTTAGGTAAATTGATTAAGATCTTGTTTATGGAAGCTACAAAGACAAAGATTATTTGCCAGAAATGTAAATTGGAAGAGCATGAGAAAGATTCTATCCATTGTCGAAGATGTGGCGTTAAGTTGAAGAAAGTTAAAGAGAAAGAAGTTAAAGATCTTGAAGGGTGAAAATTTAAATGTTACATTTTTTTTCTAAAAAAGAAAGGTTAATCAGAAAAGTTGTTAAAAATATTTCTAAATTTATTGTTAGTGAACTTAAAGATAAAAAATTAATCTCTTTATATCTTGCTGGAACAATACTTAAAAAAAAAGAAAGAAACCACAATAGTGATATAGATTTTTTTGGGATTGTTGAGAAAAATTTCAATTTTAAACTAGAAAAAGAAATTAATGATAAACTTGTAAAACTAAAAAATGAAATTTGTGAGGGTTACGAATCAAGATTCAGAGCAATAACAATAACTTCTTTACAAAAAGGTAAAATACAAAAGGATGAATTCATTGTAAAATTTATGCGCCCTGAAAGATTAGTGCAAAGGTTTATGTTTTTTAATTTTATGTGGGGCAAGAAATTTAATTTTAAAAAAGATTTTCTTAACCCCTTAACGTTGAAAGAAGAAGCGAAGATTTTAATGGGCTATATGGAAAGTTCGTTGAAAGCAATTAGAAATAATAAAGAAACTTTTCATTATACAGACTTCCCAAAACATCTGTTTGAACTGGTAAGAGTAGAAGCACAAGCAGAGAAAAAATTCAAATATCACCCAGACAGACATAAATTAATCAAACATTTACGTAAAGAGAAAGATCATTTGATTCATGAAGCGTGGAGATTAAGAAATAAAAAATCAACACGAAAAGAAATAGTTAAATTTTGTGATCAAGTAGAGATATATCTTAAAAAATTAAAAACAAGAATTAAGAATTGGAATTAAAGCAGATATAAAGGCGGAGAAATGATGACGGGAATCTTTTCTCCCTGATAAACATATTCTAAAGGAATTATTTCTCTAAAAACAGCTATCATCTCTGAAGAATATTCTGGTTGAATTGTCGCAATGATTGAAATCTCTTTGGGGCCATGCATCATTGAATCTTTACCAAGAGTATATCCTAATGTTTCAATTCGTTCATGGCATTCGTTCCATAATTCTTGGCATGCTTCTTTTACTAATCTGCGATCAAGGGTCATAAGAATAAAATAGATGAACTTTTATTTATATTTATTGGTGTAAAAACAAAAATAAATTATTTTCTTACTAAAAAGTAACAAAATTGGAAACATTTATAAATAAGTGCATGCTTTTGTTAAAAATGAAAGAGCAAAAAAGTAAACTAGAACTAATTTTTGACACTATCTGCCAAGATCAAAATTTATCTGTAGAAGAGAATAGACAAAAAAAAACCGTACAAGGCCCATTATATTTCTTAGAGTTAGAAACCCAAGATAAATGGACTAGATTGCTTTATGCAGATAAAGTTTCCACTGCAGATTTGTATGATTGTGAAGACCAAAAATATCTAAACTATTCCATTCTTTCAATTTACCAAAAAGGACAAGATTCATTTCTTCAGAATCAAGATTCTAACATTGCTAAAAAATTATTAAAAAAGTTAGTCCCTAAAAAAATGCCAATACATAGACGTGTTTATAAAATAGACTTAGACGATTTCTCTGAAGTTGCTGAATTTTTAGATACACATATAGAAAATTATTAATTACATTTCTGTTCCATTTGTGTGTGAGTTAAAAATCTTTTTAGAAAAACTATTTTATTTTTATAATCTGGCTTATATAAGATCCTCATGTTTTCACCAACATAAGCATGTAGTAATCCTTTACATTTTTTACCAGTAAAAGGACCATGTAAAACCCTGCTTTTTTCAGGATAACCAACAATTTTTAATTCAGTACTTATAATTCTTTTAATCAGGTCATTATATTTTTTACAATCTTTCTTATATCTGTTCGATTTAGAAATGTCAAAACCAAGTACTAGATTAGGGTCTCCCATAAAAAAGATGAAATCTTTGTTATTTATAATTATTTCTAAAATGTAGCCAGAATCATACCTATCGCTTCTTACCAGAGATGATAATATATGTCCACAGCAAGCCACGTTTCTTTTCTACTTTAACGTTGAAACCAGCTTCTTTAAACATGGCCACTAACTTCTTATCATCAGTAATCCAGGCTACGTTAGGAACAATATAAAAGAACTTATCAAAATCAACAAAAATAATTTCGGCTTTATGATTAACTTTTTTAGCCAAACTGGTTAAAATCTTTTTAGGATTTTGCATGTAAGATAACATTCCCACAGAGATTACTCGATCAGCTTTCCCCGGAAATTTTAATTTAAAATCGTTCAGATAAGGATGATGATGAACAGAAACATGAGGTAAATGTCTTGTTCTTTTAGAAGTGATTTCAACTTTCTTTTCAGAGAGATTCAAAGCATAAATTTTACCTTTCTCAGTAACTTTCCTAGCTAACTTTCTGGTTAATGTCCCCACAGAACAACCGTATTCTAAGATGACTTTTCCTTTCAAATTTCCTAACCCTTTCAAAATTTTATTTCTAATTGAGAAAGGAAAAAATAATTTTTCTCCTAACAAAACAAAGTAAGATAAATATTCGTTAACACCAACAATTGCTTTTTTGCTGTAAAACATTTCTACTAAAAAATAAAATGGTACACCCACTATAATAAAAGAGGCAGTTAATTTTAAGATTGACCAGGCCACACCGCCCTCAATTTTAATCCAATTAAAAATTAAATAAATAAAACCAGCCACAAAAACGAAAGGGAGAACTTTTCCCAAAGGTGCTTTAAATGGACGTTTAAGTTTTGCTTCTTTCTTTCTTAGAATAGGTACCGCTAATAGTACTAACGACAGGATAATCATGCTGATAACAATGTAAATTAAATAGATTGTTCGGTAAGGGTTATTCCAGTTAACTAAATAACCTCGGAAAATGAACCAGGAAAAGACGAGAACAGCAATAGTTTGAAAGTATACTGCCCGATACGGAGAACGATGTTTAGGATGAAGTACAGCAAAATGTTTTGGAAACAATTTATCTGCAGACATAGCTCGGATTAGTCGTGAACCAACAATGGGCCAACCGGCAGAGGCACTAATGGAAACTAATACCACTCCAAGAATGATAAAATTTTCACCGAAATTACCTAAAGTTTTCATTGCCTGTACTGCAAAAGGCCGAGGGTTGTTAATATAATCATGATAACTCACTATACCAAAAGAACTAGCAACATAAATGAACATTAATACTCCGCTAATGATCATCGCTAAAACCATTAATTTGTATAACTTTTTTGGTTCTTTTACTTCGTTAGCCATATAAGTAATAATTTCAAAACCAAAAAATGATTCACTGATTAAAAATAATGATAAAGCTAAGAAAGAAAATACTCCTATTCCCTCTACTCGGAAGAAAGGTTTAAACAGTTCTAAATCAAAAGGACTTTTAACCATTCCAGAAAAAAGTGCAGGGAAATCAATGAATGAGGGTAAAGTCATCAAGATTAGCACCACTAAAGAAATCACTCCAAAAACAACTAAAACGGTAGCGCCAAAATTAATTCCTCTAAAGGCGAAATAATTAAAGGCAACTACTAAAACAACCGTAAAGAGAATCCGTAACAGAAAGTAGTTTGGAAAACTTGTTGGAAGAAGATATTCTGCAGCGGCAACTATCCCTAAAGCCATTCCAAAATTTCCGGCGACCCAAATTAACCAACCGGCAAAAAATGAACCTGCCCGGCCATAAGCTCGTTTACAAAACTCATAAGTTCCGCCAGAAGTGGGATGTAAAGAAACTAATTCTCCAACGTAAAGCATCATAAAAGTAGCAATAACAAATAAAGCTGCCCAGGCAATAAGTGAAGCTGCTCCGGAATAAGCAATCCCATAACCAGGAACGAAAAATAATGAGCTGCCCAAAATAGCGTTAATTAATATTAAAAGAACAACGGGTGAAGATAATTTTTTTGAAGTTGTTGATTGTCGAGAATTTACTTCAACTTCTTTCTTTTTAGTTCTCTTTTTAGAATGATTTGTAGTCAAATATTTCCAAAACTTTTTAACATCCATAATCTGCCTCTTTTTAGATAAGGAATGTTTTTTTGTTTATAAAAGTTGTTACAGGATTAAATTTATAAACCTTAAAAATTTACTTCTTACCATGAATAAGTTTTGGGAAAAGGTTGAACATTGGAATGCAAGACTAATTCCGCCAGCAATTGTTGGTTTAATTTTTGTGATTGTGGTAGAACTAGTACCTTATTTCAAAGATTTTACACACCATTACCACACGTACATCCTTACTTTGGATTATATCATTCTCGCTATTTTTGCTGTTGATTTGACTTTTCTAGCTATTAAAGCAAAAAGTTGGAAATTCTTTTTCAAAAATTATTGGTTAGATTTTGTTGCAGTAGTTCCTTTAGTGATAGTCTTTACAGTATTAAGTAGAATCTGGCGGGCAGTTTCCGCCGCTGGTCAATTAGGAATCGGGCAATCAATTTTACATTCCTCATTAGAAGTGCGTAAAGGTGTTTCTGTCGCAACAAGAGGAGGAAGAATTGCTAAATTTGTCCGGTTAGGAGCAAGATCAATCAGAGTTGTTACCAAATCAAGATTATTTACTAAGTTAAAACATCACACTGACCGACACAAGCCAGAGAATAAAAAGAATTTACATAAAGTGATGGATAAAAGACATCCGAAGAAAAGAAAGTAACCTTCTTTCAGAAGTTTTATAAAACAAATAAAGCCAAATTTCTTTACAATGGTAAAACTAAATGAATTAATAAATTTATACATTAAAGATGATCTAAGATGTGTTTGTGTAAAAACAGATGCGGAAGAGGTTTATATCCCAGTGATGGGAAAAGAAGTTGGAACAATATCTGCTTATCTTTCATCAGTTTGTTTTGGGATGTTAGGAGAACCAACAACAGATGCTAAGATTTCTGATGAAGCTAATGCAGTTTTATTCAGCCCATTAGAAGAACTTGCATCCACAGACGAAGGAGTTAGGTTTAAAGCAACTTTATATCAAGTAGAACTTCCCGAATATAAATTGGCTTCAGAAGCAAGTGCCGTAGATAAAGGAACTTACTAAATTTTTATTTTTTTATTTCTTTTTACCATAAACAAATATTTCTGTTTTGAACAATCTGCTTTTCTTAGTGTAAGTGGCAGTTAACTTTTCTTTCTTAAACAAAGCGAGCATCTTTTTCTTATCTTCTACCAATAAAGCGTTAGGGGTCATATCCATAAAATGGTTCTTGACATAAAAACAAAACTTACCTTTTTTATTAAGAACCTTTTTTACGTCATGAACAAATGCAGCAACATCTTTTACGTGCCCTAAGTCATTAAAAGAGACAAAAGCATCTACTTTTCCAGATTTTGTGGGAATGTTTAATGTTCGTAATAAATTAACATCAACATGTTTTCTATCTTCAGAAGAAATTTTTTCTTTGAACACTTTAACTTCTTCTTTTGACTGATTAGCAATAATGATTTTACGGAAAGGCATTTTCGCTTTAACAATTTGTTGAGTAAACGTTCCCATCGGAGAATTATAAACCATGATGTTAGATTTCTTATTAAACGGCCCAACCAAAGAAATGATTTTATTAAATGTTATTTTAGGTAAAGGGAATTTGTGGTAATGGTGTGATAATTTCGCCATTAAATTTCTTCGTAAAGTAACATACTTCTTATCATAAAATAGTTCAATTGCAAAGTAGGCAGGGATACCAAAAGCGACTAATCCTGCAGAAATACGTAAAATGTCAAAAGCACTATGAGTTTCTTTGATAAACATGATTAGTAAAAATACCATAAACAGCATTGTGATAAGAGGGCCAACTTTTCCAAAAATAACTTTGTAAGGTCGTTTTAGTTCCGGTTTTTTAAAACGTAAAATGACTAAACTTAACAAGACAGCAGAATAGACTACCAGAATTAAAGGAATCAGCATATGTAATAAAGTTTCATATGAACCAGCCCCAACAATCACTAAAGTTGAAACCACTAAAACTTGAAAAATGATGGAAACATAAGGGCTTTTATGTTTAGGATGAATTTTTGCAAACTGTGTAAAAAATAATTTATCTTCAGCAATAGACATCAGCAATCTTGGCGCGGTTACAATCCAACCGGCAGTGGCACCAATTACGGAAATAAAAATCAATATTGCAAAAATTATTCCCCCAACATTTCCAAAATGAACAGCTCCTAAATCTTTTAATGGAGCAACCGATTCTGAGAATTCTGCCCAAGGAATTGTTCCCATCGCGGTAAGAGCTAAAAAGAAAGACAAAACTGCAATAACAATAGTTCCATAAATTAACGCTTTAGGCATAATTTTAGAAGGATTTTTTGTTTCTGCCGATAAAAATATTGCACTTTCCCAACCAAAGAAAGTTTCTGCAATAAAGAATATTGCTAACAACACATTCATTGCCGGGAAAACAAAGAAAGGATCAAGATTGCCTGGTTTGAAATTAATAAATCCGGGAATAATGATTGCAACAACTGCAGTTAAAGTAATAATAGCAAAAGTTACCAAAACAACTGTTGAAGTTTGCATTCCTCTAAAAGCTACATAACTGAAAGCGATAATTAGAAAAATTGCAATAGGGACATAGGTAAAAGAATATTTAAGAGGAATAAGATATTGTAACGCCCCTAACAAAAGCATAGCGATGGTTACACTTCCGGCAATAGAAGTGGTCCAGCCAATAACAAAACTCCAAAATCTACCGTAAGCTTGTTTAGCGAACTCATAAACACCGCCGGCTTTTGGAAACATGGAAACTAATTCTCCAAAACACATCGCGATGTAAACAGAGATTAATGATAAAACTCCCCAAGAAACTAAAGAAGCAGGACCAGCATGTTTTGCTCCTGCAGATGTTAGGAACCAAATTCCTGTACCCATGATGGAGTTGATGGTAATTAAGAGGATGACTTTAAAACTTAAAGTTTTCTTCATTTCTTTTTCGTGCGGTTGAACTTTACGAATTTTTGCTTTTTTAACATACTTTCTTGTTCTAATAAATCTCGGGGCCCGTGCACCAAATCTTAATAGTCTTAACAAACGGCCGTAACGAGCAAATCGTGCAAATCTAGCAATTCTCGCTAAAATTCGTACTCCTCGCAAAGCTCTAATTAAAACAAGACCTTCAATTCCTAAGAAGATTAAATTAAATGGAATGGTAGCAATAATGTCAAAAATATGTTTTTTGACGAAAGGAAAAAAATGAGGTGTTTCAAACCACCGATAATACAAATCAATAGCAAAAATAATAACCACATAAATATCAAAAATGTCAATAAAAAGAGCCATTCCTTTTCCAACACCGTAGAAAAGTTCAATAATAGTAACAACAAGAAGAAGAACCAAAGAAGGGGGAATTAACAGTTGTATTGTTTTATCTAACTTATTTCTCGCCATGCCCTAACCTCTTTTTTAAGAATAAGTAATTCTAATGAGTATTTAAACCTTTTTACCATGGATAAAAACGTGCCGCCATAATAATCCCTGTTTCTTGACAACATCAACTTTAAAACCGGCTTCTTTAAACATCCGTTTAAGTTTTTTTTCATCACCAACCCAAGGCACATTGGGAATTAAATGGAAGAAACGATCATAATCCAAGAAAACTACTCGTCCGCCTTTCTTAACTTTTTTTCCGAGATGTTTCAAAACAATTTGTGGTTTTTGTAAGTAAGATAAAGTTCCTGTAGAAACTAAAACGTCAATCTTTGGTAATTTAACTGAAGTTTTGAAATGGTCAAGATGTTTGTGATGAAAAAACTTTACATGCTGATGTTTTTTCATGTGCGAAGCGGCTACTCGAAGATTGTGTTCAATAATATCAAAAGCATAAACTTTTCCGTGCGGAAGAACTTTTTGAGCTAATTTCCGAGTAATCGTTCCAACAGAACAACCAAACTCAAGTACATTTTTATTTTTTAATTCCCCTAACATTAAGAAAATACGAGATCTTAAACTAATTGGAAAGAAAAGATTTTCAAAAATAACCAAAATATATGATAACTTTTCATTGACGCCATAAATTGCTTCAGAGTCATGATACATTTCAACAAGGAAATATAATGGAATACCTAAAAACATTAAAGATAATGCTACTTTGAGAATGTGCACTGCGCCGGGAGTGTGAGTCAACCACATTCCAATCAAAAAGACCATAAATAATGAAACTAAGATAGGACCAACTTTACCAAAAGGAACAGTGAAGTAACGTTTCTGATGTGGTTTCTTATATCTTAAAACGACAAGACTAATCAAAACAAAGGAATAAGCAATAAGTACGATTGGTACTAAAAGATGTAACATGGTGGTGTATGAACCTGCTCCGACAATGACAAGGATTGTAGTTAGAACAGTTTGAAAAATTATTGCTCGGTGCGGAGTTAAATTTTTAGGATGAATCACTGCAAATTGTTCCATGAACAATTTATCTTTCGCCATTGCTAATAATAATCTTGGTGCAGAAACTACCCATCCCGCCACAGAACCAATAATAGCTAAATATACTAAGATGGTAAAAACTGTTCCTCCAGATAAACCGTAATGTAAAATTCCTAGATCTGTTAATGGTGTAGAAGAAACTCCAAAAATGTTCCAAGGCATTACACCAAGAGAAGTGATTACAAAAATAATACTAATAATGGCAATAATTACTGTCCCCCAGATTAAAGCTTTAGGCATTACTCTTTGACCATCTTTAGTTTCTTCAGCAAGAAAAGTAGCGGTTTCCCAACCGAAAAAAGTTTCTGCTATTAAAAAAATTGTTAAAACGATAGATGAGGCAGGGAAAACAAAGAAAGGTTTGAAATTACTAAGTTGAAATTTAAACAATCCAGGAACTAATAATCCAAAAAGAGCAGCTAAAGTAATGAAAGCAAAAATGACTAACATAATTGCACTAGTTTTCATTCCCCGAAAAGCAATGTAATTGAAAAGGAAAACCATTAGTAGAGAAATGCCAATCTTGATCCAAATGGAACCTAAAGGGATAAGATATTGTACCCCGCCAACAACAAGCATGGCAATAGTAACGTTACCGGCGATAACAGTCATCCAGCCAATGATGAATGAAAAGAATCTTCCGTAAGCTTGTTTACAATATTCATATATTCCGCCTGATTTTGGGTACATTGAAGAAAGTTCACCGAAACACATTGCGATATAAATTGAAATCAAAGAAAGGATTAACCAAGAAATAATTGAGGCCGGGCCGGCTGCACCTGCACCTACTGCTGGAAGGAAGAAAATTCCCGTCCCCATAATAGAATTGATTGTAATTAATAGAATCGCTGGATAACTTAATACTTTTTTTAGTGCAGGCATACTATTTCCCTCTTATGTGTTTTTTCTTCACTGAGAAAAGTAAAGTGAACTTGTTCACTGCTTACTTTTTTTAGTTCTGCCATTCTATCTGCCTCAGTATTAAGGATATTTTTTTTATTTATAAAAGTAACGACAAAGAAAACAAACTATTACCTTTCATAAAAAGTAATAGAAATTAACATTGTTTTCTGACTCTTCTTTATTTAATCAAAGTAAAAAATCATAAAAAAAGAAGATTTTAAATATGATCAAAATATGATAGTAATATAAAAAAGAGGTGAGTATAATGACAGTAATGGGAGCATCTGCAGTTTCAGGGATGACTGGAATAGCAATATTAGGATTAATTGTAATTATGGTCTGGGAAGTTATCTGGAAAGGAATTGGATTATGGCACTCTGCCGGGAACAAACAGAAAGGTTGGTTTGTAGCAATATTAATTTTAAACACTTTAGGATTACTACCGATAATATATTTGCTGTGGTTCAAGAGAGAATGTGAAGATTGTAAGATTAAGATTACTCCAGTGAAGAATGTTGTGAAGAAGAGAACGGCTAAGAGAAGGAAGAAATGATCTCATCAGATATTTGGTATATGGGAATAATATTGATGATAGTAATTATTGCTTTAATTTTTATTCTTAAATTGATGTTTACCCCTCCAAAAAAAATAACACAAAAACAACATGAAAAAAAATACAAAAACGCATATTATGTATTTTTAGGAATAGGGATTTTATTAATATTAAAATTAGTTTACACATTAATTGAATCTTTTTCTATCTGGAAAGTTTTAGATGATTTTATCACCATTCTCTTCGTCGGATTTTTTATTTATTATTTTAAGAAAACATCAAAAGAAAAAATTAAACTAAGAAAAATAACAAAAGAGATGAAATATAATCCGGCAAGTAAAACTTACTTTAAATCCATAAAAGGAAAAATACAACATTATAGCGAAGATTTGTACAAATGTAAATCTTGTAATAAATCATATCATCCAAAAGTTAGTAGTGGTTCAAATGCAGCTCATTTAGTGGGAACATTAATCGCCCTAGTTATTGTCATTGTACCATTTGTCGTAGCAATAATATTAGAGAACATATGGCTTTTTTTTGGATTTGGTATTGTTCTAGTGACATTTATGTTAATATATGTCCCTTATTATATATTCATAAAAAAACGTAAAGTTGTAAAAAGAACCGCAAAGAAAATAAGATACGGGGAGATAATCTTAGATTGTCCTAAATGTGGTTCTACTAAAGCTGTTAAGAAGAAAGTAACTAAGAGAAGGAAGAAATAATTTAAATCTTGAACTCTTCGAGTTCTAATTTTCCTTTTTTTATTTTAAGAACGTATTCTTTACGATCATCAAATTTACATAATTTAGTAACAATCTCTGGCAAAAGAATTCTATCCCCCCTAAATTGGAGATTAGTAATCACTTCTTGTGAAGCACTTCCATTAATATCTTCCAATTTCATTTCTGCCAAAGCTTTCTTTTCTTCATGATGTTTATTCTTTTTCACTACCGCTTCTGTTTCCAAGAAGAAATGTCTAGCAATTTCGTTAGGTACATCTACAGAAACAGCTTTACTTAAACCCTGTAATCCAGGAGAAATATTTGCTTCAATTACTAAAGGACCTAAAGGGCTTTCCAGAATGTCAACGCCACAAACGTCTACTTTCAAAGCTTTAGCAGTATCTAAAGCAATGTTAATTAATTCTCGAGTAAGTTCAACTGATTCGCCGGTACCACCAGCATGAATGTTGGATCGTTTATCTTCTTTCTGTGCTTTACGTTTCATTGCCGCAACAACTTTACCGCCAACAACTAAAGCTCTAACATCTGTACCGCCAGTTTCAATATATTCTTGAATAATAAATGGTTGATTTAAAGCAACTAAAGCGTCTAACAAAGAAGCAGCAGAACTTTTTGAATCTGCAAACATGACACCTTTTCCTTGTGTTCCCTCAGGAAACTTCATCACAATGGGATAATTTACTTTATCAAGTAATTCCTTTGCTGCTTCAACAGTTGAAGAAACATAGGTTTTTGGCATAGGAATATTATGCTGTTGTAAAGCAAGATGAGTTAATAATTTATTATGAACAATTGTAAAAGCACTACCAGCAATCGGCATGTAAGGAACTTTTCCTTCTAATAAGTTAGCGATTGATGCCAGTAAATTAGCATACCGAAAAGAACCTTTAACATAAATACAATCATAATCTTTTAAGGGATTGCCCTGATAAAGAATACCACCGTCTTTACCCATACTAACTTCGATTTCTTTCAATTGAATCATGTCAACGGTTTTAAAATATCTTTTCATAGCATCAGCTACCATTTGTGAACTTTTACTTCCTAAAGAAATAATGGCACCTTTCATTTCTTTTCACCTTTATTTGGATCAATTAAGAATTTTCCTTTTTTAAGAATATTTTGGCCAATTAAGACCGGATAAGTCATATGAACACGGTCTGCTAAAGTAAACTCTTCTTCAAGAATATCTCCGTTAATTTTTACTTTAACAATAATAATTGGTCTTCTTTTTATTCCAGAAGCAGATTTAACAATTTTTGTTCTGGTAATCGGCCCTAAACCTAGTTTTGCAGATAACTTAAGATCAATCGAAGAGGCTGTTGCTCCTGAATCTATTCTAGCAATAACTTTTTCTTCTTTATTGGGTCCAATAACGATTATTTTTTCTGTTAATCCTAAGATTATTCTTTTTTCAGTCATAAGCCAGATATTACTGTTTTATTTTATAAGGTTTTCGCCAAAAGATTTTTAAAGCAAACACGTATTTTCTAGTTTATGCCCCGATGGTGTAGTCCGGACCGCGATAAATTATGAATGTGATTTATCCCAGGGACAAACTATCATTCTGCCCTTTCGTTCCTTCGGGAAAAGAAAGGCAGCGACCCGAGTTCAAATCTCGGTCGGGGCGCTTTTTATCTTATTATTCTTATCGGAACCAAAGATATTGCACAACTACTAGAATTAAGGTAACAATTAAAGCAATATTGACGCCTTTGTAATGGATTTTTATTCTAAACTTATCAAGTGTTTCAGCAATGAAAGAATGGTCATAATTCTGCTTACTTTTCAAAGGATAACCGCGTAACCATTGCATTAACGTTGTTAACGGACAAATGATATCAAATTTTCTGAAAACTAACAAAGACCAAATTAATTGAATAACCATAATGCTAAAAATGAACCAGAAATGGAAAGTTATTCTCCCTGGCCAGATTGATTTAGGAACAAGAAATAATCCGAACCAAAGGATGATAATTGGTTGATGTAACCAAAAGATTATTTCTGCACTTATTTTTTTAATGATCATAGTAAAAATAAAACAATCAATTTATAAAAAGTTAACTGAAATTGATATTAGATGGTTAATAAAATCAATATCAAAGAAGCTCTTGAACTTAAAGAAGCAGTTTTCATAGATGTACGTTCACCGGGAGAATTTGCAGGAGATCATATTTTAGGAGCAGTTAACCTACCAATCTTAACGGATGAAGAAAGGCACGAGGTGGGATTAATCTACAAACAAGTCTGCCAGAAAGAAGCGATTGAAAAAGGAATGGAATTTTATGAAAAGAAAATTCCGGCAATGACAAAATTTGTTGAAGAATTTAAAGATAAAACAATTGTTGTTTATTGTTGGCGTGGAGGGATGCGCTCAGAAGTGATCACTACTTTATTTGAATCTCTAGGATTTAAAACTTACCAATTGAAAGGTGGATACAAAACTTATCGGGCATTAATATTAGAGGAATTGAATGAGTTTAAATTAAAACCAAAATTAATTGTTCTAAATGGATTAACTTGTACCGGAAAAACTGCTTTGTTACAAAAGTTACCAAACTCAATTGATTTAGAAGGATTAGCGCAACATCGAGGCAGTTTATATGGCGCAGTAGGTTTGAAACCAAGAACACAAAAGATGTTTGACAATTTGCTTTTGGAGAAGTTGAAAGAATTAAATAACGAAGAAGTTATATTTATTGAAGGAGAAAGTAGAAGAATAGGGAATTTAATGATTCCTGAATCTCTCTGGAAAGAAATGCTTAAAGGGACAAATGTTTATGTTGAACGAGATTTACCAATAAGAGTGAAAGAAACTGTTAAAGAATATTTCTCAAATGAGAAGAT
>JABJOX010000023.1 GCA_018664115.1 Candidatus Woesearchaeota archaeon | reverse complement strand
TTCCATTTTATTCATTAAAATATTACATTTTTCGCATTTAAGAAAATTTTGATCGCCAACTATTTTCTGATCACATCTTGGACAAATGAATTCAATTATTTCTTTTTTAGCTTCTTTAATTTCTTTTTTACATTTCAAACATTTGTTAATTAAGAATTTTTGTTCACCAAACTTTTCTTTTAGTTCAGATAAAGTAAATGAATAATCATTATCAAAAAAGATTTTATTTTCTTTGACTTGAACATAACGGGTAGTGATGATGTTTAACAGGTACTGAGCAATTTTCTTTGGCCCTTCAGGAAAGATATCTTTAGTTTTCTTATCAGCAACTTCTTTTGGAAACACTTCAAACGGAACTCCGATATGGAACCCTTTATTCCCTGAAAATTTACAGGAGATCTCATTAACACCATTATCTTTAAGTGCTTTGATAAACAAATGAGTTGTTAACTTAGATATTTCCCAGTCTGGACAATCGATATCTAAAACTAAATCCCAACCAATTCTCATTTCATCTAATTCCTTTCTGCTCATATTACTGCTAATTGACAAAGGATTATCCCAGAGTTCCTCGCTACCATGAAAAGATGTTACGCCTTTCAGAGCTAGCTCTAACACTTCTTGAGGATACATGATCATATCTGGACGTTTACCGAAACCATCGCCGTATCTAACGCCAATCTCTTTATTGAGAGCATGTTCTACCATTGCCTGCTGAATATCTTTTCTTTTATAGAATCTAATACAAACCCCTTTGTCTACCATTATAATGCTTGAGAGGGTGGTAGTTTAAATTATTTTTGTAAATAGAAATGTTATTATTGTGACTGTTCTTCGAGAATATCTACTAACCGAGACACATTACTAATTAAATAGTCGGGATTACTGGCTTTTAATTGATGAGTGGGATAAAATCCATCTGTTAATGCCACAGTAACCATTCCAAATTCTTTACCAATGCCAACATCTTCCGGAGCATCTCCAATGATTAGAGTATTATGGGGGTCTTGTCTCGTTTCTGATAAATATCTCTCAAAACGATGAACTTTATTGTTTCCTTGACTGGTTTCAACACAATTATCATGTGCCAGAACAGCATTAAAGTATTCAGATAAATCTCGTCTATCAAGCTGTCTTTCTATCTCAGATGAAACATGGTTACTTAGAACTAAAGAATCAATCTTGTGGGTATTGTTATACTTTAAAACTTCTCTGACTCCTTTTCTGGTCCTACATTTATCTGCCCTTGCTTCATAATATTGATGAAAAGTCTTTGCGAAAGCAGGATTGTTTAGCAATTTTGGATCACATCCTTGATCAACTAAAAAATCTGTGATTGGGAAATAGATTCTTTTAATGAATTCTTTTCTTGTTAACGGATTTCCACCAAATGTCTTGATTTGATGATTACTTGCTTCAACAGTCAATTCTGTATCAGCTAAGACGGTTCCATTCCAATCCCACACTACTAGATCAATCATATTTCATTCAGAAACTAGGTAGTTTAAATTATTTACGTTGATGTAATACTCTTTTTCAGACAAAAATTATTTATACTTAATCTTTATTTAATTATTTATGAAATTTAACAAATTAATTCCTGAAATAAATGTATCAAATTTTGAGAAAACAATAGAGTTTTATGTTAATATATTAGGTTTTAAAATTGAATATCAAAGAGAAGAATCTAAATTTGCCATGATTTCATTTCAAGGAAGTCAAATCATGATTGAAAAAGTTAATAATAATTGGAATACGGGAAAATTAGAACATCCTTTTGGTAGAGGAATTAATTTTCAAATTGAAGTTGATAAGATTCAACCAATTTTAGATAATCTTAAAAAAAATAATTATCCTATTTTTGTTGAACCTAAAGAGAACTGGTATCAACAAGATAATCAGCTTTTGGGAAATAAAGAATTTTTAGTTCAGGATCCAGATGGTTATTTGTTAAGATTCTTTGAGAGTTTAGGGACTAAACTGGTGTGATTTTGTTTAAGTAATTCTAAGAAATTCTTAAAACAGCAAAATGTCTTTCGTATTTTCTCCCACAGACTACTTCTAAAGAATATCTGGACGAACAATGAAGTTGACTTTTAATATCTTCCAATGCATTTAATGGGTTCTTATTTTTTGTTTGAGTAATTGAAACAATTTCTTGTTCACTAAATTCTCTGCCAACATTAGCAAGAAGGTAAACCAATGCTCTTCCACCAGTAGTATTTAAACCCCCTTTAATTTGAGAATCTTCACTTCCCACATGATATTTGCCATCATGAAAGAATATGTCTCCATAAACGTTAGTTCTTTCAGGGTTCAAAGAAATAGTTGGTAAATCAAGTGCAACCATCTCTTCCAATCTACGACCAATTTTTTGTGTTTCATTTACTAATTTTATTGTTGGGCCCATTTTTAATAATTTAACAAAGAATTTACAAACCTTTAACTTCTTTTTCAAACTCATTAGCTTTCTTTTTCAAAGATGCAAGAGCAGATTTCAAAGCTTTTCGCGGTTCAACGCCTTTAGTTTCAATATGAAACTTAGGAATTCCAACCAATGGATGATCGATTTTGTAAGTAACAAGTTCTACACCTTTAGTGTCTTGTAATTCTTTCTTAAGAACATTACAAAATGTGTGTGTTTCGCCTTTTAATTCAAATACAAGTTTGGTTTTACTTTCTTCGATAACGTTAAATTCCATTTTAAGTTATTATTATGGGTTTGGTTTATAAATATTATGGTTAGTTTTGTTATTGTGCTTAATATTTACAGAAGTTTTTTAAATAGTTCTTTTCAAGAAATTATTAATGGAAGAAGATACAGCAAAAAGTATTATTGAATCAGAAGGTTATCAAGTATCAAATATTAATTATATTCCTGAAGGGAACAGTCACTTCTGTTTTGATATTGTTTTAAATGATGGGACCCCTGTTGTTGCTAGGTTTGAAAAGACTAGTAGAATAAGTGACATTGACGATAAGAAAAGAGATTTCCATTATAATGGTTTATTATCTTTAGAACGTGAAAGAAATCTTTGTGAAATTGTTAAAAACGAAGCTAGACTTCCAGCACCTAAAGTTTATGAAATACATCATACTGAAAAAGGTTCTTTTATGTTGGTTGAAAAGTTATCTGGAATTCATTGGAAAGATTTTTTAGAAGAATCAAATTATAATTTGGATTTATATTTGCAATCTTTAAAATATTTAGGAAGCGATATGGCTCAAGTACAACAAGTTAATTTTGAAAGTTATGGTGATATAATGGGTAGAAATGAAATTCAACCGAATAAAATAAATAACTTTGCGGATAGATTAAAAGCAATTACTGACTTAAAATTACAAAGAGCAGAAGGGTCAGGGGTTTTAAATGAACAACAATTTAGTGAAGTAAAAAAATATTTTGACGATGATTTAAATTATTTAGAAAATAAATTAAAAAGTTCTGGGGAGAAACCAGTTTTAGTTTTAACTGATATTCATCCAATGAATTTTTTTGTTGATGATGAAGGTAAACCAAGTGGTTATTTTGATTTAGAATTTTGTCAAGCAGGAGTTCCAGCATTAGAATTTTATACTATCAAATTTGGTTTGTTTAATTATTTTGATAGAGAAACATTTCAAAAAGCAGAAACGGCATTTTTTGAAGGATTTGAAAATAATGGTGGACAATATGAAAGAGATAGTTCTGTTAACTTAGCATTAGAAAGAACACTTTCAATTGGACATCTTTTAGCTGCTGTGACTTCTTATCATGGTGCTGTTGATGGATTACGTGATACTTGGAGTGAACAGTTTAAAGATATAATGTTTGATGCGATTCAAAGAAAAGATGTTAATTATGTTGCGATAGCTGATGTTCTAAGATCAAAAACAAAACAACCAAAACAACCTACTTACAATCGAAACGTTTAAATTCTCCAAAATTATTGTAATGTTCCCCATGTTAGAAAAGCTTACTAAAGAATATCGTGCATATAAGATTGTTGAGCACTGGAAACCTCAAAATGAAATTCTATTAGTTAAAGATCTTACTAACCCAAAAAAGAAATTAGGCAAATTGTTCGCATATTTATACGAAAAGACAAAAAAAGAATATACTCATTTTCCGAAACGAAAAGATGGTTCAGACCCGTTTATTCATCCTTTAAACTTAGTTTGGAATTTAAGAAAAGCTGGTGTTACTGACATTATATCTTTATCTGTTGCTTTAATACATGATTTAGTTGAAGAGAGAGTTGATTTACACAAAAAAGAAAAGAATATCAAAGAGGATGATAAAGGAATAAAAATTCTTGATGAATATGAAATAGAAACTATGCAAGAATTGGAAAAAGAAATTAAACAATTCTGTAAAAATACTAAACTTAATTGTGATTTTAGTGATGAAATGGTTGAAATCCTGAAATTATTAACCAGACACAAAAGAGATTTTTATTATCGTTCAATTTCTGCCATTTTTGCCCATAAAGATGACCAAATCAAAGAAAAAGCTATTTTGATTAAACTTTCTGACCGGATCCATAACATTCAAAGTTTAAAATCTTATGATGAAGCGGGTAGAATTTATCAAGCTTTCAAAAATTTGTTTATTCTTAACAACAGCAAAAATTATTTGATTAAAAAGTATGGAAAAGAAGCTAGTTCTGAAAGAGAAAATGATCTTTTAACAAAAATGTATAAGAAATGTGCAAAGGCAACTTATGACGCTTTTTCAAGAGTTTGTGATATTTGCTTCCATAAAGGAATAGAAGACGTAACTTCCATGTTACAGTTAGCTTTCAGAAAATTTGTCCACGAAAAGAAAGGGTTATGGACAGTTACTAAAATTGATGCAAAAGAAACTCATCCCTTAAGATTGTATCAAGGCATTATCAGAAAATATGATGCCAGATTACATCAGGAATGGAAAAAGTTTGAAACGATGAAGAAAGATGAAATGAATTATGTCCGAAAATTCTTTGCAGAATATAAGTTTTCTAAAGAACAGTTACAATCAATTCTTGACTATAAAGATTCATTTGCTTTGAAAGAAGTTATTGCCAGAATGTTATACAAAAGAAATTATGTTATTTTAAATTTTGGTTGTAACGAATTGTGTAGCCGTGGCCAGATTTGTATGAAATGTTAAACTTTTTCAGCTCGACCTTTTCTGATCATTAACTCTGCAACTTCAGGAAATATTTCTACTTCGTCATTAACATCGTAAGGACCGTATTCTTTCATATCTTTCCAGATAAAGCTGGGCATCGCTTTAATCATTTTTATCTTAGTCATTTCTTGAGGTTCTGATGTGGTTTCTGGTGATGATTCTTGTTTTGTAGACTCAGGTTCATCTTTTGTTTCTTCTGTTTCAGCAGTCTCTTCTTCCGGCTCTTCTGACTCACTTGTTTCTTCTGTTTCCAGAGAATCCTCTGCTGGTAATGTTGCTTGTTCCAGTTTAGGTTCCAATTTTATTTTCTTTTCTTCTGGCTTTTCAACTTCGAAACAAACTCTGCTCAAATCTAATAAAGAAGGCAACTCGCCTTTGAACAAATTCATAATTATTCCCTGACGAAATTTATCCAAAGTATCTAAAATTCTTTCATAGAATTCTTTCTCTTCTCTAAGCATAGAGCTAGTGTCAATTATTTCTGAACCAGTCCTACTTCTATTAAGCG
>JABJOX010000061.1 GCA_018664115.1 Candidatus Woesearchaeota archaeon | reverse complement strand
GTTGATTTGGATGAAAATTTGATAGTGATAGAAAAAACAGAAGAAGAGTGTCAATATTTTGCGTCATCAGAAAGTGCAGCTAAAATTAATTTAGTAGTTACTGCGATAGGTTATGAAAATGAAATGAAAGTTCTTGAAGAACTAGTGGATTATAAAAATAAATTTAATGGTATTTTTTCTGTAGAGCCATTTAAATCTAATAAAGAATTGTTTGATGTTTGGTTTGTTTCTGCAGAGAGTAGTGAACAAATAGTTCTGCCTGATTATTTGGGGGATGTTAATATTGCAGATGAATTAAAAAAAGGTTATTTGCTTTTAGGTTCATGTAATAAACCAAATCAATTTAATTTGGTAGTTTATAATAGCAAAGATAAATTGCAAAAGGGTGATGATTTAAGTTATGGCCAGTATAAGTATGCTTACACTTTTTACGACCCCATAACTTCAAATTCAGTAGATGTTGTTCATGAATTTGTCCATACTTTTGCCGGACTTACAGATGAATATGTGACTGATTCAGTTAGTGATTATACTTTTAATGGACAATGTTATTATTCTCCACACGTAAAATGTTTTTCTGTTGATGATGGGGAAAAATATTTTTGTCAAGAAACGGTTGAATCTTATAATGATTGTTTAGTTAATGCACCTTGGAAAGATTATTTAGGTGAGGGTTGTGGTAAAACAGGAACGATTGATTGTAAACCAATAGATGAAGATTTTGATTTGGAAGTAAATTGTTTTTTAGGTTGTGGAAGGCAGAAGAATCTTTACCGGTCGACATTTTCTAGTGGAATGAAGCGGATAAGTGTGCCTTTTGAGTTAGGTTTAGTAAATGAGAAGATTGTTTGTCAACAGATAAAAAATATTGTTGGCTTCAATAAAGGGGTTTGTTTAAAGTACGATTTGAGTTAAGTTTATATTTGTTGGAGATTTAATAAAAAAAATGAGACCAAAAATATTGCCTTCAATCATGGCCAAGAATCAGAAAGAGTTAGATTTGGATTTGCAGAAATTAAAGGGGATTGTTAAAGAATTACATTTAGATGTTGTTGATGGAAAATTTGCTAAAAACAAAGCGATGGATTTTGATTTTAAGTTGAAAAGAGAGTTTAGTTATAATGTTCATTTGATGGTTAACCATCCAGAAACTTGGATTGATAAACAGGGAAAGAAGGTTAATACAATTATATTTCATCCAGAAGTTGTTGATAATATTGACGAATTAATTAAGAAGATTAAGCAGAAAAAGAAAAAAGTTGGTCTGGCATTAAAACCAGAAACGAAAGTTAAAGAGATTAAAGATTATTTGAAAAGTGTTGATTATGTTTTAATTCTAACAGTTCATCCTGGTTTTTATGGAGCGAAGTTTTTATCTGCACCGTTGAGGAAAATTAAACAGATTAAGAAGATCAATCCCAAAATTAAAGTTATTGTTGATGGAGGAATGAATCCAAAAACAATTCAGAAAGCGGTCAAAGCAGGGGGAGATTATTTTGTTTCCGGAAGTTTTGTTACCAAAGCAGAAAATCCTCGAGAAAAGATTAAGAGTTTAATGAATTCTATTAAAAGTAAGTAACTTGAATGAAATTATTAGAAATACCAACTAGCTACAATTAGTAAAGTGTATAGGATAAAACTAAGTGTAAAATAACCAATGTGTCCTTTCTTTCCAAAAGGGATGTGGTGTCGGATGACTGTGTAAAGAAGAACACCAATTGCAATTCCGATTAAAGAGAATTCTACTTCAATAGGGATGTTTCTCCAGATTATGGCAATTGCTGTTCCTATTAAAGTTGCGGAAGAAAGGAAAATTGCCTTTGCTTTAAGTGGGTGGGGGTTAGCAGGTAAATTACTTAGGAATGTATAAGAAATCATGGGAATAGAAAATAAAATTGCTTCTGTTGCACTTCCTCTGGCAAAAGTTACTAAGATAATTCCAATAATGATATGGTAAACAAAAGAGAAAACCGTTTCTTCTAAAGAAAGCATTCTAACTAATTCTACTTTAGAATTATGTTTATAAATTTCTTTTTCAATAATGTGATGAATTATAAATCCTAAAGGGATTGAGATATATATGAATTTGCTGAGAGATATAGCTGTTTCAGTAAAGTTTGGAAATAGTTCTAATAAAACGTAAGTTATTGATACTCCTGCAGAAAATGAAACTATCTTTCTTGAATACCCTTTATGTTTAATACTAAGTTTACGACTATAATAACTGGCAAAAGAAATGATGATACCTAGTAGTACTGGTAAATAATATTGGTCTATCACTTTTCAAAGGAATATTTAGGGGTTAATAAACTTTTTTGTATAATCTATTTATTAAATTTTGATGGTTGATGATATTATCTTTAATTTCATGCAGTAGCGGGTAACATTTATTAATAAAAAGTACTTACTTGTTATATCAGAGGTGATATTATGTTAAAAAAAATTAATTTTATGATTTTATTAATTATTATTGTTTTATTTTTAGTTGGATGTACAAGTGTAGAAACAGATTCCGGGAAGGAGATTGAAACAGAAGAAATGTCTGAAAAAGAGATGGAAAATATTGCCATGGAGAAACAAGAACAGTTAGAAGAAGCGTTGGAGAATGTTGGTGCTTGTGATGATTGGAAATGTGAAGATCTAGTTGATGTTTTAACTGGGGAAACTTATCAAATTAAAGATTTTGAGGGAAAAATAATTTTGGTGGAAAGTTTTGCAGTTTGGTGTCCAACTTGTTTAAAACAGCAATTGAAAATGAAAGATTTGTTAGAAAGTGATGGTGATTCAATTGTTCATATTTCTCTTGATACTGATCCTAATGAAGAAGCATCATTAGTAAAAGAACATGCAGAGAAGAATGGTTTAAATTGGAAGTTTTCTGTATCTCCAATAGAAATAACTAAAAAAATGATTGACGAGTTTGGAATTGGAGTTGTTAATGCACCAAGTGCGCCAGTAATTTTAGTTTGTGAAGATCAAAGTACAAGATTATTAGAGAAAGGAGTTAAATCTGCAGAAGAACTGAAAGGGGAGATTGCTAAGGGATGTTAAAATGGTTTCAGCGTTACTTAATTTATGGATTAGCTTTTTAGCAGGTTTATTTGCTCCACTAGGTGCTGTATGCGTTTTGCCACTTTATCCTGGATTTTTATCTTATCTAGCTGGACAAGTTAGCAGTGAAGATTCTGAGGAAAATAATAAGAAACGAATTATCATGTTTGGAGTGGTAATAACATTAGGTGTTATTCTTTCCATGTTTTTGTTTGGATTAATATTTACTTTCTTTTTACAAGAATCATTGACTAAATCAATAGGAATTGTTTCCCCAATTGCTTTTGGCATTTTGGGAGTTATTAGTTTATTTTTAATTTTTAATTTTGATTTAGGAAGATTTTTGCCAAAATTACATTCTCCTGTTAAAAAGAATCCTTACATCAGTAGTTTAATTTTTGGTCTTTTTTTTGGAGCAATAGTTTTACCATGTAATCCGGCTTCTCTTGCGGTATTGTTTGCGGTGAGTACTTCAATCATGGAATTTACTGTTAATTTGTTGAATTTTGTATTTTTTGGGATTGGAATGGGTTTACCTTTACTAATTTTTTCGGTTGTTTCTGCTACTAAAAGTAAAGAAGTGATTGGCTTTTTAACTGCGAGAAAGAGAATTATTAATTTGATTGCAGGATCAATTATGTTGGTAATATCATTGTATTATTTGATATTTGTGTTTAAAGTGTTTGGCTAGAATGAAATTAAAAGTAATTGTGGGAATTGTATTTTTACTTTTAATAGTTGGTTGTTCAGAAGTTGTTGAGGAAAGTGTTGAGGAAGAAAAAATGGTTGAAAAAGATAATAATGAAAATTTAGAACTGGCAACATTTGCAGGGGGTTGTTTTTGGTGCATGGAAGCAGCTTTTGAAGAGTTGGAAGGTGTGATAGAAGTTGTTTCTGGTTATTCTGGTGGAGAAAAAGAAAATCCAAGTTATGAAGAAGTTTTAACTGGACAAACCGGCCATAAAGAAGCGATTCAGGTTACTTATGATTCGAAAAAAGTAAGTTATGAAGAATTGTTGGATTTATTCTGGCGACAGATTGATCCTACTGATGATGGTGGACAGTTTGCTGATCGGGGTTCACAATATTTAACGGCAATATTTTATCATAACGACACTCAGAAAAAATTAGCTGAGAAGTCTAAAGCGGAATTAGAAAAGATGGAAAAGTTTGATAAACCGATTGTTACGGAGATTATTTCTTTTAAGAATTTTTATTTAGCTGAAGAATATCATCAAGATTATTCAACAAAAAGAAATGTTGCTTATAAGATTTATGAGAAAGGTTCAGGTAGATTAGATTTTAAGAAAGAGATGTGGGAAGAATAACCATATTAAAACAAAAAGAGGTAAAATAAAATGGTGAATTATTTAGCGGTGTTGGTTGCAGCGGTTGTTGCATTTTTGTTGGGGTTTATTTGGTACAGACCACTATTTGGAAAAATTTGGATGAAATTGTCTGGAATGCCAGATGTTAAACCAAAAAAGAAAGACATGATGTTAAGATCTCTGGGGGGGTTGGCATCTTATATTGTGATGGCTTACGTTTTAGCAAGGATATTTGATTTGATTAATGTTGTTGCTTTAAGTGAAGGGTTATGGGTTGGATTTTTGGCATGGTTAGGTTTTGTTGGAACGATAACTTTTGGAAGTTTTCTTTGGGAAAAAAAACCATTTAATTTGTGGTTATTAAACAATGTTTATAACTTAATATCTTTGTTAATCATGGCTTGGATATTTGTTGTTTGGGTATAAAAAAAGAGGTGTTAAAAAATGTTAAATAAATTATTGGGAAAATATGCAGGTTGGCATTTGCTTTTTCTTAGGTTAGGTATTGGATTAATCTTTTTTGTGCATGGCTTAGGGAAATTGTTTAATGTAGGTCCTGCTGCAGCAGGGATAAGTGGTGTTGCAGGTTTTTTTGTAAGTTTAGGTATTCCTGCAGCAATGTTTTTTGCGTGGGTAGTAGCGTTAGTAGAAACTTTTGGTGGGTTATTTGTTTTGTTAGGATTGTTTGTCCGTTATTCTGCTATCTTTTTAGCGGTAGATATAGCCGTGGCAATGTTTTTAGTCCATCTTCCAAATGGATTTTCTATACTTAATGGTGGCTATGAATTTACATTGTTGTTATTATTAGGAGCAATATCTTTGTTCTTTAGTGGTGCTGGTGGAAAATGGGTTTTAGAAAAGGCTTTGTTTAAGAAAGTCTTTTAATTTTTTTCTTTTTTTATTAATTTTTTTTAGATTAACTTTAGATTATTGAAATTAATAAGTAAATTGCTAACAATATCCAAATTAGATTTTCAGTAATTTTTCCCAAACCAATGGGCACTTTAACAGTTCCACCATAACATCCACAATCATCCATTTCTTTCTTTTTATAAATAACGTAAAGCAATCCGGAAGTACTTAATAATAATAGTAATAGGGTTAATATTGCGGTTATAAATGGTAAATAGTTTATTAATAAGAAAAGTCCAATGATTAGTTCTGCAAAAGGAAGTGTGTAAGCAAATATTCGTGCTAATTTTCCTTTTAATATTCCATATTGAACAACTATGAAAAAGAAATCTTTTAGTTTTCTAATCTTTAATATTCCACTAATAAGAAATAAAAGACCCAGTATTACTCTAATTATGGATGTTGTTAAAGGGTTGATTAAGTTTGCCATCTTTTATTTTTAGAGTGTTAAATGATTATTTAAGTTTTTCGTAATTGAATTTAGGGAAAATTTTATTAACCTTGTTTATATTTGTTAATTATAAGAGGTGAGCAAAGGAATAAATTCCTTTTGACCATCTTTTTTAATCGGTGTGTAAAATTAAGCAACGATTTAATTTCAGCACAAAAAATCAATCTTTGTTGATTTTTATGTGTTAAAAAAGAGGTGATTTATATGAAACAAAATATGTTTGTAATTTTATTAATTCTAGTTTTAGGTTTATTTATTGTAGGTTGTAATGAAACCATAGTTGAAGAACCGGTTGAACCGGTAGAAGATTCAACTGAAACAATTGAAACTGATAGTGACATCAATGAAGATGTTTATGTAGAAGTTCCCGTGGAGGAAGTTTCTGAAGATGTTGATGAAGAAATTATGGTTACTGCTTCTGGAGTAAAGTATTTAGTTAATCCAAACAAAATTCTTTCTGGTGGACCGCCAATGGATGGAATTCCTAGTTTAGACAACCCAAAATACGTTTCTTTAGAAGAAGCAGATGAGTGGATTGAAGATAATGAATTAGTTTTAGCAATTATTTACAAGGGTGTTAAGAGAGTTTATCCGTTGCAAATTTTAGTTTGGCATGAGATTGTTAATGATCATATTGCTGGTGATCCACTTTTGATTACTTATTGCCCATTATGTGGTAGCGGGATTGCATTTGAAGGGAAGATTGATATTAATGGCGAAAGAAAAGAAGTTGAGTTTGGAACGTCAGGAAAATTGTACAATTCTAATTTAGTAATGTATGACCGGGAAACACAATCATATTGGACACAGATTGATGGTAAAGCGATTATTGGTGAACTTACTGGACAGGAATTAGTGGAAGTTTCTATTGATACTGTAGTTTGGCGAGATTGGAAAAAAGTTCATCCTGATTCAGAAGTATTAAGTCAGAAAACTGGCCATCTTAGAAATTATGGAAAAGATCCGTATGGTAGTTATTATGAAAATAGCAATTTATTTTTCCCAGTAGAGAATGAAGATGATAGAATTCATCCGAAAGATGTAATTTTTGGAGTTGAAGTTGACGGAGTTTACAAAGCATATCGAGAAGATGATTTAATTGCAATGGGAATGATTGAAGATACTGTTAATGGTATTACTGTTAAAGTTGAAAGAGATGAAGCGGGAATTGTTACTATTATGAATGTTGATACTGATAAAGAGATAATTAAAGAAAGGGACTTTTGGTTTGCATGGTACGCTTTCCATCCAGAAACAGGATTGTATGAGGTTAAATAAGATGGTAAAAGCAACATGGAAAGGAAAAGTAATTGCTGAAAGTAATGAAACTATTGAGATTGAAGGTAATCAATATTTTCCGGCTGATTCGGTTAAAAAAGAATTTTTGAAAAAAAGTGATTATCACACTACTTGCCATTGGAAAGGGGAAGCGAGTTATTACGATGTTGTTGTTGATGAAGAAGTTAATAAGAATGCAGCGTGGTATTATCCAAAGCCAAAAGATGGTGCAAATGATACTGTGGGTAAAGATTTTACTGGTTACGTTGCTTTTTGGAATGGAGTTGAGGTAGAATAAAAAATGAAACAAAAAAAAGATGCTGAAAAAAATAATTTGAATGATCAAAACAAACCAGTAAAAGAAAAAAGAGATTGGCGGATATTTTTAGCAAGTGTTTTTTTTGTTTTAGGTTTTGCAGTAGTCTTTTCTTTAGTGGGTGTATTATTACAAAGCGTTTTGTCTGAAGCTGCACCTTCCATTCAGGTTTGGTTAGGAAGAGTTGGAGGGGTAATCATTATTGCTTTTGGTCTTTACCTTTTAGGATTATTAAAAATCAAGTTTCTTGAAAAAGAACATAAATTACAAGTTAAGAAAAAGTTTAACTCAATGTATTTAACTTCGTTTGTTTTTGGAGCAGCTTTTGCTGTTGGTTGGACTCCTTGCGTTGGGGCAGTTTTAGGAGCGATACTTACTTTGGCTGTAATTCAGCCAGGAACGGCTTTCTTTTTAATGATGGCTTATTCATTAGGATTAGGAATTCCTTTCTTATTAGTGGGCTTATTTACTTCTCAAGCTCGAAAATTAATTATTCGGGCAGGGAAATGGATAAAATATTTTCAATATCTTTTTGGTGCAATTTTGGTTTTTATTGGGGTTCTTGTATTTACTAATCAACTAAGCAGAATTGCTAATCTTGAGATTGTGACTAACTTATTAATTAGTTTAAATATTGGTACTGTTGGTGCAGGAATGGGTGGAATAAATATTGGTATTGCTTTTTTTGCGGGATTTGTATCCTTTTTGAGTCCTTGTGTTTTACCTTTGATTCCAGCGTTTTTATCATACTTGGCTTCTGTGGGGGTTAAAAAATGAAAACAAGAACAATACTTTTAGTTGTTGTCTTGTTATTGGTTGCGGGAAGCATTTATTATTTGGAATCGTTAAAAGTTTCTCCTGCTGGGCCTGTATCTGAAATTGAAACTGAATTTAATGTTGATATTGTTAGTGATGGTGTTGAAACTGATGGATCTGAAACTGGAGAAGTTGAAATTAAAGAAAAAGAAATGCCTAAACAACCGATGATTAAAGATGGAATTTATCCTTTAGCTCCAGAATTAGAGGGTATTGTTGGTTACATTAATACGGAAGAAGGGACAAAGATATCTGATTTTCGCGGTAAAGTTGTTTTGATTGATTTTTGGACTTATTCATGTATCAATTGTATTCGAACATTTCCACACTTAATTTCTTGGGATGAGAAATATAAAGATCAGGGTTTAGTTATTATTGGTGTTCACACGCCTGAATTTGAGTTTGAGAAAGATATTGATAATGTTAAATCGGCGATGGAAAAATATGGGATTGAATATATTGTTGTTCAGGATAATAATTATAAAACTTGGAGAAATTTTAAAAATCGTTTTTGGCCACGTAAATATTTAATTGATTCTGAAGGTTATATTCGTTTTGACCATATTGGAGAAGGTGCTTACGATCAGACTGAAAAAGTTATTCAAAAACTTCTTTCTGAGATTGGAACGGAAGTTGAAGAAATTCCTCTTTCAGAGATGCCTGATAAAACTCCTAAACTACCAACAACTCCAGAACTTTATGCTGGATACTCATTTGCTTTACCTCGAGGACAAGATGTTGGTAATTCTGGGGGGTTAAATTCTAAGGATACTGTAGATTACGTTTTGTCTGGGGAAACAAATAGGGACGTGATTTATTTACAAAGTTCTTGGCACAGTAACGCAGATAATTTAGAAGCAAAAGAAGATTCTGCTGCTATTATCTTGGATTTTTTGGCAGGTTCTGTTAACATTGTGGCTGATAATCTTGAAGAAGCAGTAGAGATGGAAGTATTTATTGATGGTCTTTATGTTTCTAAAGAACAAGCTGGAGAGGATGTACAGTTTGATGGTGAGAAAGCTTTTGTTATTGTTGACAAACCTCAATTGTATAATGTTTTTGATGGTGATCATGGTGAGTATAATTTGAAATTAGTTGTAAAAGAAGGTTTTACGTTTCATGCTTTTACATTTGGTTAAGAAAATGAAAAAAACAAAAAAAATGAAAATTAATAAAAAACATTTTCGGGTTGCCATTTTTGGTTCTGCTCGGACTAAGAAAGGTGAGAAGACATATACTTTTGTACATACTTTGGCTAGCATGATTGCTGAGAATAACATGGACTTAATTTCAGGTGGTGGTCCAGGGTTAATGGATGCGGCTTCTCGTGGGCATCATTCAGGCAGGAAGAAGAAAAAAAATAATGGTTCTCATTCAATTGGGTTAACCATTAATCTTCCGTTTGAACAGCACGATGGGTTTCATCTCGATATTAAAAAACAGTTTAACAAATTTTCTGGAAGATTGGATGATTTTATGAAATTGTCTAACGTTGTTGTAGTTGCTCCTGGTGGGATAGGAACTATTTTAGAATTGTTTTATACCTGGCAATTGTTACAAGTGAAACATATTTGTGATAATGTTCCAATAATATTACTTGGGCCAATGTGGAAAGGGTTAATTGATTGGATGGAAAAGCAACCTATGAAGAAGAAGTTGATTAGTCCAAAAGATTTAGATAACATATTTTTGGTAAATACTTGTCCACAAGCGATGAAGATTATTAATCAAGCGAAAGGAGAATTTGATAAAGGTCATGGGAAGATTTGTTTGAATATCAAGAAGTATAAATGAAAAGAAAAAATAAAAAAATAATTAGAAATTTATTTCTTTTTCTTTATAATGTTACCTAGTCTTACTGGCATCATTACTAAAGCAATCAAGATTCCAAATAACAACACATAAATTCCTGTTAAAATTTTTCCAACACCTAATAACTTTAATTCCATTAATGCCGAAGGGTAATTAACAATCTCAACTAAGTCTTGGGTTAATTCAGATCCAGTTGCTGCTGATTCTCTAGTTACTTTATCTAAGCTAAAGTATTCTGCTTGAGCAACATGAAACTTAGCTTCTTCTTTTACAACTTTGGTATGCATCTGTACTCCCCAGATTGCAAACACTAATGATATTATCATTAATAACATCATCACACCCATTATCATTTTTTTATCCATTTTATTTACCTCTTTTCTTGTTTTCTAATAATTGCATGGCCGCCGAACATGTTTCTCATTGCTGCAATTAACTGGCCACAGACTTTCATTTTCCGTGAACGTTCACGCATTAAATGTGCTTGATGCAAAATTGGCATATTGCTCATTTTTTCTAGCATTTTCATCTCTTCTTCAGTTTCTCCTTTAGGAACTTCACAAGAAATCTGTTTTAAATAACCTGGTTTTTTGAACGCGTGCCAGAGCCAGCCCATTAGTTTACCTTCAATAATACTGCCGTGAGAATAAACTTTTGCAACTTCTTTAATATTGGTTTTAAATTTTGGGACTTGTTTTTCAATCGCTTTAAACCCTTCAGCAATTGCACCCATCATTCCATACTCAATAGCATTATGAGCCATTTTAACAAAATGTCCTGCTCCGGGATTGCCCATATATCCGTAACCTCTTTCAACACATTGGTCTTTGAAAAGTTTTTCAACTTTTTTGAATACTGGTTTGTCTCCGCCGACCATCATACAGGCACCGTATCTGGCTCCTTCAATTCCTCCAGAAGTTCCACAGTCAAGAAATTTGATGCCTTTCTTTTTTAGTTGGTTATATCTTTTAATTGAATCAGTATAATAAGAATTTCCACCATCAATAACAATATCGTTTTTGTTTAATAGAGGGAGTAATTTTTTAAGTGTATCATCAACAAATTTTGCAGGAATCATTAACCAAACAATTTTTTGTTTAGGTAATTTTGAGATTACTTCTTCCATGTTGTAAGCAGGGATAGCTCCTTTTCTTGCTAATTGTTGGATTGGTTTTTTATTAACGTCATAGACTACTAATTTATGTTTATGTTCTAATAAGTTTAAACACATACTATATCCCATTCGGCCTAAACCAATAAATCCTATTTTCATTTTTTACCTCTTTTCTTTTTTAATAATTAATTTAGTTGCATCTAAAAAGTTTTTTGCTAAATAGATGCTTTTTTTATTCTTATTTTTGATTTTATTAATTTTTTCAATTTCTTCTTTTTCTCCTTTGAATGGAACAAAGATGCCTTTTCCGTTTACTTTCAAAGCCGTTTTAATATCTGAAATCCTGTCGCCAATCACATAAATGTTAGTATTACTTTTCTTTAAACCTTCTTTTTTCAAAGCATCGAAAACCATACCATAGTTGGGTTTAATACAAGTACAGTTACAGATTAACTTTTTGTGGAATTTGTATTCGCTTCTTTTTTTGGTATAAGCAGGAGAAGCATGACCGCAAACAAAATGTCCATCAATTATTGCTCCTCTTTTGTTCAGTTTTTCTTCAATATATTGAGCTACTTGTTCTGCTCTTTCTTTTGTTAGCAATTTAAAATCTTTAATGGCTACACCAGGCTGATTAGTAACCATATAAATTTTGATGTTGGGGATTTTTTTAAGTTTTTTAATACCATTAATCACTCCGGGAAGGAATTTAATTTTCTTTTTCCAATCATTAGTTCTGCCAAGATGATATTTATTGTCAAAGATTAATGTTCCATCTCTGTCGATCAATATTAATGGTGTCTTAGAGTTGTTTTTCATTTTATTTTACTACCAAGTGCCATTTTCTGTTATCTTTTTCAATTAGTTTATTTGCTTGTTTCGGATATGTTTTGATTTTGTATTTGTATAATTTTTTTTTTTGTTCTGTAATTTTATCTGTAATTTTCCATTGTTGTTCAATTTCATCTGTTCTAACGAAAGATGATTGATCTCCTTCAATAACATCCTCTAAAAGAGTTTCATAAGCTGCTGGCGTGTTAGGGCCAAAAGTACAAGCATGACAGAAGTCCATTTTTACTGCAGTAACTTTTTCTTCGCCAGGAACTTTGGCGTTCATTTGCAGATAATAACCCTCTTCAGGTTGAATTTGAATAGTTAAGTAATTGGCTTTAAAATCGCAATGGTTGTTGATGTTAAGACATTGAGCTTTTTTAAATTGAAAATAAACAGAAGTGATTTTATTTTTCATCTTCTTTCCTGCAATCAGGTAGAATGGTACTTTTTTCCAACGTTTATTGTTAACGAAAAGTTTAGTAGCAGCAAAAGTTTCTGTTTTTGAATTCTTAGGGATGCCTTTTTCTTTCTTATAACCAATGTATTGTCCAACAACAAGTTCTTTAGTTGTTTTTACTGTTTTTAAGATTTTTACTTTTTCATCACGGATATAATTTCCTGAAAACTTTTTTGGTTTTTCCATTGTACTTAAAGAAAGCATTTGCATCATATGATTTTGGAGAACATCTCTAATCACTCCATATTTGTCGTAGAATGGGCCTCTCTCTTCAATACCAACGTTTTCACTAAGAATAACTTGTACATGGTCAACATACCTATTGTTTAAAAGCGGTTCAAGAAAAGTGTTAGTGAACTTAGTTATAGCAATGTTTTGGATTAGCTCTTTGCCTAGATAATGGTCAATTCGATAAATTTGTTTTTCTTTGAAGATCTTTTTAATCGTTTTATTAATTTTTTTTGCTGATTTTAAATCGTGACCGAAAGGTTTCTCAAATACTGCTCTGACCCAATTGTTTTTGGTTTTTTTGGTTAAAGCACATTTCTTTAGAGTTTTAGCAATAACGGGGAAGTGTTGTGGTAAAGTAGCTAAATAGAAAAGTCTATTACCGGAAAGTTTATTCTTTTTTTCAATATTTTTAACAAATGGATCTAAACTGCAAAATTTTTCTTGTTGGTAGAAATCCAACGGAAGATAATGGAAATTATTTTCTAATTCTTTCCAGACTTTTTGTTTAATGTTCTTGATATGCTTTTTAGATTTGTTGAGAATTGTTTTTGTTTGAGTTTTATTTCTGGCTACTCCAATGATAGCGAATTTTTTTATCTTCTTATTTTCAATCAAATGATAAATTGCGGGAATGAGTTTCTTTTTAGTTAAGTTGCCTGTGGCTCCAAGAATAATAAAAGTTACATCATCCATATTTTACCTCTTTTTTGATAAGTTGATTGTTAATTTTTATTCAACAATTGGTTTGATTGTGCTCTTGAACATTTTTGAAGTTTGTTTAGTATAATTAGTGATATTATTTTTAAAATAATTAGGGTGTTGTTTTTGAATTTGGCCAATAATATAATAACCAAGAGCCATTACTGTTGCTGGTCCAGCGCTTTTTGGTAATGTTACATTCAATCTGTTTTGTTTTTTACCGAATAATTTATTGTTATAGCCTAATCCAATAAAGAATTCTTTATCAGATGGAACAACGGTTTTTGCATGTTTAGTTTGTTCAATCGTAAACACTCTGCCATTAATTATGGGTCCGAACAATTCATCAAATTTTGTTTGAAATAATTCTCGGACATTATCAAATTCAGTTGGAACAATAATGTAGAATGCGTTGAACTTCTTTAGATTTTTTGGAGTTTTTGTTTTTTTAATTAGATTTAATATTTTTTGTGGAGATTCTTTTGTTTTTCCTAGAATCATACCCATATAAGTAGAAGTGTTATAAGTATAAGGTTCAGTATTTTTCGGATAGAAAAAAGATTTTTTAACAAACTGGTTTGCTTCAGCATTAGGGTTGTTTGTAATTAGAACAGTTTCAATCTTTCTTTTCTTAAGATCTTTAGCAATAATAGGGGCATGTTTACCACCAGAAGCAGAAAGTAAGATTGCACCATCAATATTTTTAATCGCTTTCAGCTTTTGTTTATAATTCCCTTCATCAGCAAAGATTGCATCTTTATCTGCGAAGATTATTCTTCCGGTAACTGCAGCATTTCCACTCCCTAGAACTAATGGTCGTTTATATTTTAAATTTAGTTTTGGTAATTTACTTTTCTTGAATAGATTTAAAGCGTCAATTACTACTTTATCTAAATATGGTAGTTTCAAGCTTTTTTGTTTTGATTTCATTTTGTTAGTTTTACATAATCAGGAACAATGTCTTTAGTGAAATTTTTCATTCCTTCATAAGTTTTAGGATGTTTAAGCATATCTTGGATTACTGAAAATGGTAATGTAGATATATCTGCTCCTACTAAAGCGGCTTCTCGTACTTGTCGGGTATTTCTAAGAGAGGCAGCAAGAACTTCTGTTTTATAACCATGATTTTTGAGAATGTCTACACATTGAGCAACTAAATCAATTCCGGAGGCAATCCCATTATCGTTTAATGTGGTTTTACCTTTTTCTTTTCCTTCCATAGGAAAGTAATTAGTTTTATTGAACTTCATTTTATTATTGGTTTGAATAAAGTCATCAATTCTTCCAGCGAACGGACTGACAAATGCTGCTCCTGCTTTCGCAGCGAGAAGGGCTTGTTCAGGAGTAAAAATCAATGTACAATTAACGGGAATGTTTACTTTAGAAAGTGCTTTAATGGCTTCAATACCTGCAAAGTGAGTTTTGTCAGCATTTTTAAATGCAGGATTGACAGGGATTTTAATGTAAACATTGTTAGCAACAGGATTGAATAATTTGTAAAGTTTCTTTCCTTGGGTAATCATGCCTTGAGCAGAGGTTTCAGTTACTTCTAAACTTACAGGTGTACCTTTAGCAATTTTAAGAATTTGGTCAATGTATTGTTTTAAGTTGATTTTTTTTCTTTTATCAACAGCTTTTTTCATTAAAGAGGGATTGGTTGTAACTCCGTCTGCGATTCCCCATTCATAAGCTTGTTTAATTTCATCTAAGTCTGCGCTATCTATGAATACTTTCATGTTGTTACACCTCTTTTTTTAAACTAGATTATAATTATTTCAAAGCTTCTTCGATTTTACCTTGATCAAAGCCAACTAAGATTTTTCCGTCAATATCAATTACTGGAACGCCCATTTGACCTGATTTTTCAACCATTTCTTTCTGAGCAGCTTCATCTGCAGAAACGTCTATATCAGTAAACTTAATCTTATTTTCTTTAAAATACGCTTTTGCTTTTTTACACCAAGGACATGTCGGTGTTGAATAAATTTTTACAGTTGCCATATTAATTCACCTCAATTTATAATTTATATTATAATTAATATTTTATTCATTATAAATGTTATGGGTATTCTTTAATAAATCTTTAACACAACATTTATTAATCTTAATAATTTAATAGTATTAAAAAGAGGTAGATATGAAAAAGTTAACTAAAATCAAAGAATTGCAACTGATGGCGAATACTATCAGAGAAGATTTAATGATTATGTTAACTAACGCGGGTTCTGGTCATTGTGGTGGTCCATTAGGTTTAGTAGATATTTTTACTGCGCTTTATTTTAACATTTTAAAACATGATTCTAAAAAACCGAATTGGGATAAAAGAGATCGGTTAATTCTTTCTCCTGGTCACGTTTGTCCAGTACGATATGCAGCGATGGCTCGAGCAGGATATTTTCGAAAAGAAGAGTTGTTAACTTTGCGGAAAATGGGGACAAGATTACAAGGTCATCCCTCTCGGCAAGATCTTCCGGGAATTGAATTAGCAACCGCTTCTCTTGGTCAAGGTTTAGGTGCAGCTGTAGGAATGGCTTTAGCTGGGAAATTGGACCGGAAGAAACATACTATTTATTGTGTAACTTCTGATGGTGAACATGATGAAGGTAGCACATGGGAAGCAGTTAATGCTGCTGCGAAGTATAAATTAAATAATTTGATTAATATCATTGATAGGAACAACATTCAAATTTCTGGGCATACACAAGATGTTTGGCCGTTAAAGAACTTGAAAGAAAGATATGAAATGCATGATTGGAAAGTTTTTGAGATTAATGGGCATGATTTTAAACAGATTATTTCTACAATTGAGAAAGCTAAAAAGATTAAACAGCCAGTTTGTATTATTGCTTACACTATTCCTGGGAAAGGAGTTTCGTTTATGGAACATCAATTTAGTTGGCACGGTAAAGCTCCTAAAGCTGAGGAAGCTGCTCGGGCTTTAACTGAACTGAATAAAGAAAGAGAGAGGATAATGAAACG
>JABJOX010000047.1 GCA_018664115.1 Candidatus Woesearchaeota archaeon | reverse complement strand
TAAATACTCTTTGCCCTTAAGAATCAACTGCTGCTTTGGAGAATTAATTTCAATTTCTGAAAAAGTGTTCACTAAAAAAGAACTCTTGTCAAATCCAAACTGATCAAAATCTGCAGTTAATAAACCAGTACATTGTATTGGCAAACCAATCTCTTTCTTCCGTTAATAAATAGAAACATTATGCCCAGATTTAGCAAGTAAATAACCAGCATAACAGCCAATTGGTCCCGCCCCGATTATTGCAATCTTCATTATAAAAATTATCTTTTTAAGAGTATAAAAAGATTATAGAACTAATAACTACTTCTTTACTTTTTCGTTCCAGTAATCCCGAAAAATATCATTAGCATTCCAAGCAAGTGCCATTTTTTCTATTTCAGAATAAAGAAACAAACCCATTCCAGAACCTTCACTTAATTTCAAGTCGCTTAGTTCCGAATGCATCTTAACCCTATAAACATGTTGATCAGCATCTTTTCGTACTTGGTATAATTTAAAAAAATCAATATCTTTATCACCGACCCCCATCTTTAATTCTTCTTCAACTTCCCTTATAGCACACTGTTTTGGTGTTTCGGGTGGTTTAACTATCCCTCCAAATGAGGTCCAATAACCTGAAAAGGGAATAGTAGAGTTATGATCTCTTTTTTGTAATAGAAAAAGAGGTTCATTAAGCCAAGGAACATATTTTTCAATGATCACTGGAGAACAACTATATTTTTCCATTTTATTTTTTTAATAAAAAAATTCAAACAACAAAAAAATTATAGGTTAAGAACTAAAGTTCCTCACAAAAAAAAAAGAAAAAAAATAAAAATTGGAGGAAGAAAGATGTCCAACTCACCTAATAGTAAGTTTGTTCTTCTTCGTCTTCGTCTTTTCTTAATCTGCTAAAACCAATGATTAAACCAATGATTACTAACAAAACAACTAAAACGATTAAAGCAATTTCTAGACCGTTTCTTAAACTAAACTTCTGAGCAGATGCTTTGCTCTCAACTACATTAGCTTTCAAAACAATTGTTTCTAAAACATCGTCGCCTGACATAACAGCCACACTTGCAACATGTTCACCAGCAACAGCGCCAGCAACAGGAGTTACATCAACTTTAACAACTTTGTTTTTTCCAGCTTCTAGAACAACTAAACTCTCACTTAGAGATGCAGTTGCCCAGTCACCAGTAACAACGTCTAAAACGTATGCTTTTGAACTTGATCCAGCGTTAGTTAATGCAATTGCATAACTAGCAGTAGTTCCTGCAGCCACATTTTGACTTTCAGGTCCAACAGCTAAAACTAACTTATCGGATGTAGGAGCAAACATTTCGTTAGCTAAAACATTAACTTTAACAATTTTAGTAACAGTTTCTCTTAAGTTATCATATTTAGCTGAAACCACTAAACTGTATTCACCTGCAGCAGCGTTAGCTGGAAGAGGTAAAAACATTTCTGGAACATCTTCATAATCAACATTATTATTGTAGTCAGTTGTTTCTGTACTTACAACATCAACAAATTCAGTTGCTTGAATCCCTAATTCAGGAATTGCTACAGTAACTTTAACGTCTCTCTCAGTTTTATCTCCGAAATTTTCCAATAAAACAGTAGCCAAAATTGACCTTCCTGCTTTTTGAGTGTTTCCAGGGGATAAAGCAACGTCTGCAATTTCTATACCATGTCTGGTAGGTTCAACTTGCAACTTAACTTCTTTACTAATAACAGCACCAGTTTTAGTCATGATTCTCAACCTTAACCAATACTCATCTTCGTCTAAACCTTTAGGAAGGTCTAATTTCAGATTAACATATTTAGTAGTACCAACACTAACATCAAACAGATGAGTTGAATCTTCTAACTCTTCAAAGTCATCATATTCGTATCCACTAATTTCTGCTTCTACTTCAACATCTTTAATTTCTTCTGCACCTAAATTTTTTAAACCAACTTTGATCTCGATTTCTTGCCCTTCTTCAATTGCAAGAACTTCTCCGTTAGCAAAGTCTACAGTGTCTCCATTAACTTTAACACTAGTCACTTCCAGGTCGTCTTCAGATAAAGCACTAACCATAGAAATAGCTAATAAACTAATTACAAACACAGCCATTAAACTCAACAATTTTTTCATTTTATTCTTCCTCCAAAAAATATTTTTTTATGAATATTATTTCTCGTATTCTTAGTCTTTAAAACGAGGGTAATATATAAACCTTTCGTTCGTTTAGTATTGGAGAGTAACTACACCCGTTACCCATTCCCCAATAGTCATTGTTCAATAGATTGTTAACAATCTATATGTCTGTTCATGGAAACCACCATTACTTACGGAAACTTTTACTAAATACTCTCCAGCTTCAGCATAGTATGGAATCTGTAAATTCAGATTTTTGTTTTTGTTTTGTCCTGGTTTAAGATCAAACTCTGATGCTGATTTTTTCAAACCAAGTTCAGGAACAATCATACTAATTTTCAGATCATCCATATTTTTATTTCCATTATTAACTACTTTAACTTGAGCTGATAAATAATCACCAACCATTACTTCTTCCATAGCTAATTGAACAGATGCTAACTTAACATTTTGGTAAACTCCTTTGATTCCAATGTTAAATTGTTGTTTGACAATAAATTCTCCGTCAGTAACAGCAATTACTACTTTAGCTTGAGTTTTTCCAGATTCAGGAACCCATTCTACTAAACCATTCTCAGTCATGGTCATTCCATTCGGAGCCTCTGCTAAAGTAAAAGCGATTGCATCGCCATCAGGGTCCATTGCTTTAAACATGTAAGTGTACTTAACATTCTCAGTAGCCATAGTAATAGGATTTGATAACACTACAGGCGCATGATTCACAACTGGTTCCTCTTCAGGACAACCATCTGTATCTTCAATACCATCGAAGTCTTCAGCCTCTGTTGGACAAACATCAACATCATCACAAATGCCATCAGCATCAGTGTCAACACAAGTATAAGTACAACCGTTATCTTCTTCTGTAGCTAAAGGATTGTAATTATCAGCAGTTAAATCAGTACAACCAAGTACTTCATTAACATCACATACACCATCAGCATCAGTATCAACACAAGTATAAGTACAACTGTTATCCTCTTCTGTTGCTAAAGGATTATAGTTATCAGCAGTTAAATCAGTACAACCAAGTACTTCATCAACATCACAAACACCATCATTATCAGTATCAACACAAGCAGGTTGTTCTAAAACAGTAACTTTAATTTTTTGATTAGATGTTCCACCATGAATATCTTTTGCAACAATTGTAAAGTAATAATCTCCAACATCTCCAACTGCTGTTTGCCAACTAAAAGTGAAAAACTTATTATTATCATCATCAACCAACTTAATTGGTTTTGGATTTACTTCTACACCGGTTTCCCATCTTGAACCCGCAGTAATAGTAAAATCATCACCGTCAATATCAGAGACACCAAAATCAAATTGTAAAAGGTTTCCTTCAACAACAGTTTTGTCAGTAATTTTTACAATGTGCGGTGAATGATTTTCTTCTTCAACAAGAGGACAACCATCTTCTTCAATAGTTCCTGCTTTTGCTGGACAAAGATCATCAACATTACAAACTCCATCGTTATCATGATCTTCGCATGGAACTTCACAAGCTTCAGTCACAGTAAATGTATAATGTTCTGAAACTGTTTCAACACCATCATTAACAGTAACTGCAATGTCATAATCTCCTGCTGTACTACAATCAGCAGTGCCAGCTAAATGAACTTCTTTTCCACTAACAATATGGTAAGAAACCCAATCCGGTTTGATTACATTAAATTCAAATACATCTTCAGGATCAGCATCTTCAGCAACAAAAGTTGCAAAAAATGTTTCTCCTTCATCAATTAATTCATCCCCTTCAGAAGTTAAAACTGTTAATTGATTTACATCATTAATAGTTACTTTAACTTCTTCTTTAGTTTCTGTAACAGTGTCATCAACAATAAACACTAAAGTTTCAGTTTTACTCTGTGCAGGATGTTTAACAAAAGTATAATCAGTATTCCAAGTTAAAACAAACTCATTCATACTTGTTTTAGATAATTTAACTTCTTCAGGAACATCTTCATAAGAAGGCATTACACAAAGAGAGTTTCCAAATGGATTAGGAATGGTAAACAAACATTCTTTAACTTTAACTCTTAATGCTAATTTTTCTTCATCATTAACATTAATATTCAATGATAAAGTTTCCATTTCATTAATTTGAGTTTCCCCAGTAATAGTTATTTGAGGAGCATTATTAACAATTCCCCCTTCTTCAGGACAACCATCTTCATCTTCAAAACCATCAAAGTCTTCTGCTTCAAAAGAACAATCATCAGCACCATTATTAATTCCATCACCATCAATGTCTTCGTCACAGAAATCTCCTTTTCCGTCATTATCTAAATCACTTTGAGTAGGATTAATTGCATCTTTACAATTATCAACATTATCACATACTCCATCTTTATCGGCATCAGCACAAGGTGATCCAACTTCAGGACAACCATCTTCATCTTCAAAGCCGTCAAAGTCTTCTGCCCCATAAGGACATTCATCAATATCATCTAAAATCCCATCATTATCAACATCTGGGTCGCATAAATTTCCAATACCATCCTCATCTAAATCTCCTTGAGCAGGATTCTTTTTATTTACACAATTATCAACATCATCACAAACACCATCATTATCAGAATCATCACAAGTTGGAGATTCTTTGTTAACATTTAATTGTAATTCATCTTCACTTACACCAGTAGTGGTAGTAGCAATTGCTTGTATATAATAAGTAGTGTCATCATTCTCTGAAACAAAATCTAAAGTTGTTTCGAAATCAGGATTAGCATTACCAGGCATTAAACCAGGTAAATTTAAAAGAGTATCAACAACATTTTTATTTTCATCTAACAAGATTACTTCTAGATTATACTTAGCAAAAGAGTTAGCTGCAACTTGGTAACTAATAGTTTCACCAACATCAATATTCATCTCTTTATCTATGCCCATTCCATCACCATTAAGTACCCATTGTAAAGCCACATCAACATTTGCAGCACTTGCTAAAGGTACAATAGATAAAAGTAATAATAAAATGGAAAATAATCCAAAAATATTTTTAGTTTTCATTGTTTTGACTCTCCTAAAATTCTAATTCTAATCCAACAGTAGTACGAGGACCCATTTTAGAATTGTAAAATTCTCCAACTTTTAATCGGATATCTTTTCCAACACTAAATCCAACTCCTGCATCAATAGTTGCTTCTAATCCATTATCTTCAATTGATTTATCTTGACCAAAAACTTCGTAACTGTTCTTTCGGCTTTCATCAACCAAAGCTACACCAACCATTGCATAAGGTCTGAAAACACCTAAATTAACACTAGCAACTCCATGTCCACTAGCTAATCTTCTTAAATCAGAACTTTCTGTTCCATTTTGAATATCGCCAGATCCATAAGCTTTACTTTCAGATTTCGCTTCTAAACCAGAAGCAGCAACTTCTAATCCCAAATAAGATTTTTTACCAACAGGTGCATGAACTCCAACAGAAAAATCACCATCAAGTCGTTGTTCAGTTCCCATCCAAACTCCGGAAGCACCAAGATTTACTCTAACTTCTCTAGGTTCTTCATATCCGCAAGGATGATCAGTAACAAAAGTTTTGTAAGTTAATAATTCATCAGCTTTAACTTTAGCAGCATCTGCTGCTGTTTTTACATTATTCAAAAGAACATTTACTTCATTAACATTAACAGTTGACTTTTCAGCATTTAAAGTAGTTCTTAATGCTTCTGAAGGAGTTGTTTTCTTAACTTCTTCTCTTGATTCCAGTTCATTTGATTCAACTTCACAAGATGAAGGACTTAAATGATCTGCCAAAGCATATTCAGCTGTTTTTAATTTTTCATTTGCAGTTTCTAAAGCAGTAATTCTTGTTTGCATTCCGGCATATTGATCTTTACAACTTTCTTTCATTTTGTTTAAAGCAAATTGACTTTCTTCACCAAGTAAACCGTTAATTTTTTCTTCAACGTCTTTTACATAATCTTCAACAGCTCCAACATCTTCGTATAATTTTCCAACACCATTATTTAAAGAATCTAATTCAGCATTAACATCTCGAGCAGTACTTTCAGAATCTTCATTGTTAACAATATCTGTAAGATCTTCGTTCTTAGTTAAGTCCATTACTTGTACATCTTCTTTAACAGGTTCTGCTAGAACAGCTGGTTCAGCTACTTTAATAACATCTTCAACAGTTGCAGCTTGATAACCTGCTTGAGAACTATCATAACATAATTGTTTTGTAGGACATAAATTTGTCACGTAAGCATCGGCAGGAATTCCAAGTGCTTCTGCTTCTGCAGGATTTTTACAATCCCCATTTCCATCAAATTGAGTAACACAACGTACCCTTGTCTTACTTTTTCCAGAAGGTTTACAACCAACAACTATTTGTACTTCTTCATTATTATCATTGTGTCCATCAACATAAATTTCTTGTCCAGCAGGACAATTGTGAGCATTAACTTTTGGCCTTTCATCAGCTAAAGCATTTCCTCCTAGAACTAAACTTCCCAAAACTGCAGCACCAGTAAGTGCTCTTTTAATCTTATTCATTTTAATTTACCCCCGTAAAAATCTGTTTTTATTGTAATTTTCTACTTTGGAGTAGCACCTGGTATATAAACTTTTCGTAACTATTGCTAACTAAAAGTAGTAACGGGTTAGAAAATAGATATCCTAAAAGAACTGATAAAGAATTCCCAAGACAAACATAACCATTAACAATATGCCTAAAACCTTTGAAATATTAATAGAATACTCTGGCTTTCGATCACCTAATTTCTTAGCTTTCCAAAACATTAAAATGATTAGAATCCCTTCTATTCCTCCAGCAACTCCACCAGTAATAGCTAGAGCTTGAATAAAAGAAGTTACCCCTAAGATCCCAATTAGAAAAGGCACTGACACCGTAAGTGCAAAAGCAACATTTCTTGTTCGATGTAAATCAAGATCATAAACCCATAATAAAGCTAATCCTAAAGCTAAAAAAGAAGTACTCATCGAAAAGATTGCAAACAGATTTCCTAATAACTCCATTATTTTTCCACCAACCACATTACCTAAAGTGGTAGTAGCAATCTGACCAGTGCTTGTTCCTGTTGCTCCAACAACAACTAAAGCAAACAAAGCATAAACAACTAAAGGGATAGCACTGCCAATAATAATTGCTTTCTTGATTAGCTTTTTATTATTAGAACAGATAGATTTCATTTCCGGAATTGCAGCAGCACCAACAAAAGCAAATAAAATCACTCCGTAAGGAAAAAACAGTTGTGTTTTATTATAACTAGTAAGATTTCCGGAATCAAGATGGAAAAATCCCCAAACAATTATTATGAAAATAATAATCAACATTATTGCTCCAAAAACAATTTCTGTGTTTCCTACCGATTTTAAACCAAAATAAATCAAAGTAGAAAGGATAACAAAGAAACAAATACTAAACATTAAAGAAGCACTTATCTCCAAACCCAAAAACAAGAAAGACCAATTTCCCAAGTTAAAAATATCAGCTAAAACATTTCCACTGCCGATAAAGTAAGCAATTAATGCTCCATAAATTGCAAAGATAATCGAAAAAGACATTACATGTTTTCCCCATTTACCTAAATACTTTTCTGCATATCCGGGAAGTTGATGTCTGCCCTTAGTTCTTAGAGCAACTTCACCAACACATAAATTCAATATTAAAACAGCAAAACCAAGAATCACTAAAATAATCATCCCGGGAATAAATCCAGATTTAGAAATGGCATAAGGTATTCCTAAAACTCCAGCCCCAATGATTGTTCCCACCAAGGTGGCTATAGCCATAATAAATTGTTTATCTGCCATCTTTTTTATTAATAGTAAAATTTAGGCGTTTATATATGTTTTGTAGAAAGTAAAAAGCCACTACCCACTGGTCAAGTGCGGGCAAACTATATAAATAAGTTCTACCACTAGAAATAATGAAAAAGAGTTGAAACAAAACTACCAAATTAAGATTTTCTTTCAAAAGACAAAATCTATTATATAGTTACGTTGGGCTTGCTCTTTTTCTAAACCTCAATCTAAATTAGGCGAAGATTGGAGGTAAATATAAATGAAATTAATAAAACCAAAAATAAAAATTACAACTAAAGCATATACTCAAATAAAGACTCCAAAAATACTAACACCACAAATTGCAGAATTAATAGGCATCCATTTTGGAGACGGATGTATTCATGTGAGGAAAAGAAAAAGTTATATTGTAACTTACACATTTAATGTAAAAGATAATAAATTAATTGAAGATACTAAATCATGGTTCCGAGAGTTGTTTGGAATAGAGTTAAAATCATTTGTAAAGAATAACGGCCTCCACCTCTATACTTGCTCTAAAATGCTATGTTACTTCTTACATGAAAATTTTGGAGCACCCCTAGGAAAAAAGGATTTCTTATCAATTCCTCCTATAATCAAAGAAAAAGATATTTACTTGAAAGCATTTTTACGAGGATTACATAGAACTGATGGTTGTGTTTTCATAAAAAAAGATAAAAAGTATAGATATCCCATTGTTAAAATAACAACAAAATGTTATGACTTTTCTATACAACTTCAAAAAGCCCTAATTTTATTTGATTTCAGAGCAACTATCAACAAAAAAGTTGACCAAAGAGGGTGTGTTGGTTACGACGTTACACTCCATGGAACAAAACAATACCAAAAATGGATTTCTGAAATTTCAGATAAAAAGAAAATAAAAAGTGGGGACACTGGGATTCGAATTTCTGAACAATAAGTATTCACTTATCATTTCCCAGATCTAAGGCTTGCTTCAGGGAAAGTTATTTCATCGCTAAAAAGCTCAACTCTCCATTACTGGAGGCCCCTATACTAGCCAGGCTGTACGGACTTAAATCCTTTATACTATGTCCCCACAATTATCAAAGAATGAAGTTCATTTATTAAGTTTTTTGTTTTAAAACTAAAATATTAAAAAAGAATAATGATATTCTAACTAATATGATTAAACTCGATGGTAAATATGGTAGCGGTGGCGGAGCATTAGTCAGAACTGCTTTAGCACTATCTACATTAACCGGCAAACCATTCGAAGTAAATAACATTCGGGCAGGTAAAGGAGATGGTGGCGGATTAAAAGCACAACACCTCCATTCTATTAAAGCCCTACAACAAATTTGTAACGCAGAAACTAATCCAGTAGAACTTGGAACAAAAGAATTAACTTTCCATCCAGGAAAAATCAAACGAGGAATTTATGAAATTGATATTGGTACAGCTGGAAGTATTACATTATTCTTGCAAGCAATAATTCTTCCTTGTTTATTCGCACCAGGAAAAGTCACTCTCAAAATTAAAGGTGGAACTTGTGGTAAATGGCAAGCGTCTGTTTATTATTTACAAAATGTTTTACTTCCTCATCTGCAAAGGTTTGTAGAAAAAATTGAATTGAAAGTGATTAAGAAAGGTTACTATCCAAAAGGTGGTGGAAGTTCATTTGGAAATCACTCCTAGATTTAAATTAAACGAATATGATTCCTTTCCTGCTTTCTATGAAGATTTAAATTTCAAAACTGCAAAAATAAAATTAACTTCTCAAGGAGAATTAGAACAAATCCGTGGTATAGTCAATTTATCCGCAGAATTAGAAGAAAAAGAAGTGGGTGAAAGAATTAAAACCACCGTTGAAAGTTTGTTAAGAAATTATCAAGTTCCAATTAATGTTCGTATTGAATATGGAGAGACGTTCAGTATTGGTGGAGAGATTGTTCTTTGGAGTATCTTTAGTCAAAACGGAAAAGTAGACTTTGATAACCCTACCATTCTCGGTGGAGACGCTTTAATTGAAAGAAATAAACGTTCAGAAGATGTTGGTAAAGAAGCTACTGAAATGTTAAAGAAAGAAATATCTTCTCACACTGCTGTTGATAGAAATCTAGCAGATCAATTAATTCAATTTATGTCTTTACTACCAGAATCAGAAATTGAAACTAGAGAAATTAGTAACCATACAAAAACAAACATCTATGTTGCCGAACATTTCTTAGATATTGGATTTAAGATTGATGGAAATAAAATTAAAGTTGAAGAAAAATAAAAAAATAAACCATTCAATTCTTAATCATTGCCATAAGTGGTTTGATTATAAACACAACAAAGACTATCGCGTACCAATACCAAGCTAATGATGTTACACTAACCCAATATTTTGCAATTATAAATGCAAAAGCCAACATTGCCATTTCATCCGAAGCCACATCCACAAGCGTGAATCTCTTTTTCTTGTAATTAAATAAATTCATTAATCCCATTTTATTTACCTCTTTTTGTAAAACCCATTACAAAAAAGGTAAAAAGGACGAAGTCCTTTGTTTACCTCAATTTTTGTAATACTTACAAAAGAATCTTTTGTAATACTTATTACAGAATCAATACTTTATTCTTTTTAAATATTACTTAAACAAAACAAATATAAACTAATAAAAAAACATTTCCTCTATGAAAAGAGGTTTTAGCACTAAGAAATATCTGCAAGCGCAAACAAAAGCAATTAAAGACAGACTTTCTAAGTTTGATAATAAGTTATATTTAGAGTTTGGTGGAAAACTTCTTTACGATGGCCATGCTTCTCGAGTTCTTCCCGGTTATGAAGCCGATGCAAAAGTTCAACTTCTAAAAAAACTAAAAAACTTAGAAGTAATTTATTGTATTAGCGCAAAAGACATCGAAAGAGGTAAAATCAGACAAGATACCGGATTAACTTATGATTCCCAAGCACTAAACGAAATTCAAGAAATAAGAAATCAAGGATTAAATGTTTCTACAATAGTTATTACGTTATACGAAAATGAAAAAAAAGCATTAAAGTTTAGAAATAAATTAAGACGTGCAGGAAATAAAGTTTATTTGCATCCTAAAGTTTCAGGTTATCCTAGAAATATGAAAAAACTATTAAGTAAAGAAGGCTTACCAAAAAAACCATTTATTAAAACAAAACAACCATTAGTTATCGTTACTGGCACAGGAGGTAATAGTGGGAAAATGGCAGTTTGTATTGCCCAATTATTCCATGAACAAACCCAAGGGGTTAATGCAGGTTATGCTAAATTCGAAACATTTCCTGTCTGGAACATGCCCATCAATCATCCGTTAAATATTGCTTATGAAGCCGCTACTGCTGATTTAGGAGATCAGAATATAATTGACCCCTATCACTTAAAACATTACAAAAAGAAAGCTGTTAATTACAATCGTGATATAGAAAATTTTTGGATTCTTAAAAAAATGATTAAAGCAATTACTCTGAAAGACAACTATATTAACCAGTATCATTCCCCAACAGATATGGGAGTAAATATGGCTAAAGCAGGAATTATTGATGACAAAATTGTTAGAAAAGCTTCTAAAGAAGAAATCGCTAGAAGATTTTACCGTTATCAACAAGAGTATAAAAGAAAACAACAAACTAGAAAAACAATGAACAATATTAGGAAGATC
>JABJOX010000030.1 GCA_018664115.1 Candidatus Woesearchaeota archaeon | reverse complement strand
AAATATTCTCATAAAGATTTTGATATTGTTGATAAAGAAGGAATGTTAACTCGTGGTGCATTGTATTTGGATTCGTTAAAACCGGGTGTGGGTTATCGAGAGAGTTTGAAAGAAGACCATTCTGCTGTAATTAGTAAATTGAAAGAATTGTTTGATTCTGTTCAGAAGAAATTAAAATTGAAAGATAATGAAATTTTCTTAGATGAAGCTAAACCTAGAATCTTAGTTTCTAAAAAAACTGTGAAGAAGAATAAAACTCAAATTATTAATTTGGGTTTAGTACCAGCGATTGTGATTGAGTACCCAACTGCTGACCAGTTAGAAATGGAAGTTGATTTTGTTAATTGATATTTGTTTATTATGCGGGGAAAATAAAAATGGAACTTAAAAAAATATTGGATGATGCAAAAGAAATTGATGGTTTAGTACAATCAGTTTGGGAAAAATATGATGGTTCTGAAGGAGAGGATATGCCTCGAGATGATAATTGGATGTTAGAGTATGCTATTCTTAACAGAGGTCATGATTTTTTTAATTATTTTGTGGCTCTGAATGAATTTCAAAAAGAATTGGAAACTCATGAAGGAGAGTTTTGTTATTCTCAGAATCAATTTTCTAGTGCTGCACCAAAACTTAAAGATAATGGTATTGGAAGCTTTAAAATAGACTTTTCAAGTTCATTTTCCACTTATAAAAATATTTTTTTCCAGTTAAGATTCCCCGGACTTGTTCCGGGTAAAATTCGTCGAGTTCATAATTCTACGTTAGATAGAAAAGATTATTCTGTAGAATTAGCTGTTGCTGCTGAAAAATCTTTTTTGATAAATGATGACGCTTTTAATGGTTTTCATGTTTATGTTGATGGATCTAAAGAAAGTCATGTGATTTATGGAAGTCATAAAATTCCTGCAATTCATAATGTCTGGCAAGATTCGCCTTTAGTTTGGAAAATGAAAGCAGGAAATATAATGGTGGGAGATAATATTAAAATTGTTATTGGAAACGAAGCAGTACTTAAAGAAACAGATTCAAATTTTGTTATAAAACATTATGATCCAGAAAAACAGACACCATTAGAATATATTCAAGCGATGAGAGATAAAGAAAGAAAAAATTATCATCTATTCTGATATTTAAGTCTCACTTTTTTAGCAAAATATTTTAAACTAGTTTTACTTCTTATTGTTTATGTATGCAGAAAGGTCTCAATTAGAAATGTACGCAATGGGTATGGCAACAGTTGATGATAATAAAAAAATCAATCTTCATTCTAGCGATCAACCCTATGAACATATTGATGAAGCTATAAAAATGGAAGAACTTGTTTCCAATTATCTTTCTTCTGAAGAAGGTGAATCATTAATGGATTATCTTGATGCTAAAGGTAAAGATAAAATTAATATTAGAGAATATGGTTCAGGGGATTTAGGGGAAAATGTGGTGGCAGCGGTTTTACATGATGGAATTGAAGGAGTTATCCTCAGCAACTATAATGGAAAACCTTTTACTGAAAGAATTTCTGAAATGGCGGAGATGTATGGGTTGAGTGATGAAGCTACTACCGAATATGTTTTAGCACACGAATTTGCTCATGCTGCTGGTTACAAATCTGAAGCAGAAACGGAAAATGTTATCAAAGAATATTTTCAAGAAATGGCTGCAGGTTCTGAAGGAGGAATTAAAGAGAAGTATGAATCTTTAGCAAAAGTTGCAGAAGGACGTTCTGAGAATGCTAGTGCTAATTATAATTAATTTAGAATTCTAACAAATCATTTACTTTAACTTTATTCTTTGATTCGTCTTTACCCAATTCAATCAAATATTTTCCTTTGTTCTTAGAATTCCAGAATGTAAATGGCCGGAAGTTATTTTTGATTTCAATCACTTTTTTATTTTCGTTTAGGATTAAAACGTCGATTGGATAGAAGACAAAGAAGTTGTGCAAAGAAATGTTTCTTTCTTTATTGAAGATCATGATTAGGTTTTTTCTTTTAGAGAACATCAACCCTAATGCTTGTGAGAAAACGTTTTTACAAATAGATTCTTTATTGGAGATAATTTGATTGGTTGTTTTATTAGTTATCATTCCCATCTCCAAAGTTCATCGCCAACGAAATGGATATTCTTAATTACTTTCCCACCAGTAGCAGAACGCATCTCTTCTGAATTTAGTAAAGCGATTCCGACAGCTAATGGTTTCTTATTATTGACATCAATAATCATGATGAAATTGTTTTCTTTAATTCCATCTTCAATCTCAACAATCCCTGGCCGCATGATATCTGCGCCGTTAATCACAAATTTAACTGCACCCATATCCACTGTAATGGTTTTAAGAACTTCTTTCTCTTGCAACAGTTTTAATGTGGGGACAATTTTGTCTTGGTAATAGAAAAAAACTGGTTTTTTGTTGACAAGAATTAGTTTGTACTTTTCATCTTCAACGATAACTGCATGATCTTTTTTATGATAACTAATTCCATAGTGCTCAATCTCTTTGTTTAATTCTTTTACTTTTAGTGGTAATTGTTTCATTGTTTACTTCAGTTTCTTGTAAGCAATCCAAATTAATACTGCTAAAACAATTCCTAACAAGATAAACTTTAACGTATCATTGGCATGTTGCCAGTATCTAATTGTTCCGTAGATGATCAATAACACTCCGCCACTTAAGATTCCTGTACTCGCTGCATCTTTCTTTAAAAGTACACCCGTGAAAATGGCAATTAAACCGATAATGATACTAACAATGAAAACGATTTTATCATGTTTTGTTCTAGCTAAGTCATAGGTATCATAACATTCTTTTGCTGGTGAACAGAATTCTACTTCGGTTGTTGGTTCGATTTCTTTAACCGGAACTCTTGGTTGATTGGAATTAGTGCCCCACGTTCCACTTGCCGTTAAACATTTTTCTTCATTATCTATATCATAAAGATTGTCTTGACAAAAGTCATCATGATCTGGACTGGGGTCAAACACTTCAATGCCATACCCTACAAATAAAGCAAAAATGATGGCGATAGTAATTGCAATAATAATTTCTTTTTTTTTCATGGTATTATAGGATATATTCTTAGTATTAATAAAGTTAACGAAAAACAAAACTTTAAATATGTTAATGATTTGTCTTTAATTATGGTAAAAAAAAAAATTACTAAAACAATTAAAAAAAATAGTAAAAGGGCAATATTAACTTTTGAGAACGCTTTTCGTTATCCTTTTAGTAGAGCAAAAGGATTGTTAAACATCTTATGGTTTTTTTTACCAATAATTGGTTGGTTTGCTTTAGGTGGTTATAAAATTAGAATTGTTCAAAATTTTATCAAAGGAGAATATAATGGATTACCAGTATTTAAGTTTGGTGACCATTTTAAATTAGGATTCTTTATGTTTTTCAAATCAATACCTTTCATGATTGTATATGGGATAGTTACAACGATTGTTTTGTTAATTCCTTTTATAGGAATAGTAGGGCATTTTTTTATTTCACTTTTTGTAATCCCGTTATTATTCATTAACTTTTTTAACAAAGAAACTGTAGGTTCATTATTTGAGTTTAGTATTGTTAAGCATGTTTTTGATAATTTTGAAGATTATATTATTGCTTTACTAAAAAGTATTGGGTTAGGATTAATTTTCTTTTTAATGATGATTATTTTAGTGGGAATACCCGCAGGATCATTTACAAAGAATATTTTTTTAGCTGACTTTTACGGAAGAAGAGTAAAGTAATTTTATTATTTCTTTTTTTTTCTATTTTTCAAAACATTTAAATATCCTAAAAATTTACTTATTCTTAGTAAAATTGAGGTGATATAATATAATGGCAACTGATATGTTGAGTTTGATGCCTTTTTTAGGGGCATTTATAGGAATAGCAATATTTAGTTTTTTATTAATTTACATTTATACGTCTTTGGCGTTGATGTTTGTTGCAAAAAAAACTAATACAGAAAATGCTTGGCTAGCTTGGATTCCAATAGCTAACATTTATTTGATGACCAAAATTGGCGGAATACATGCCGCTTGGACCCTGGTTGTGTTGTTACCAGTAATTCCATTAATTGGTAGTTTTTTAATGATGGCAGCAATGGTTTACTTTTGGTGGAAAATCGCTGAAGCACGTGGAAAACCTGGCTGGTGGGGATTATTAATGTTGATTCCTCTAGTGAATTTAGTAATCATGGGAATTCTTGCTTGGGGAGAATAAGTTCTCTTTTTTTTATTTTTTTTATTTACTGTAAAGAATTTGTATCTCTAAATCTTTGACTTTTCCTAATTGAATCTTACTTTTATTTAATAATGATGTTTCTTGTGATATTGTTTTACCATTAACTTTTACTTTTCCTTCTAATTCTGTAATAGAATAATATCCTTTTTCGTTCCGTTTAAGAATGGCATGGTTAACTTTTATAACATCTACAAAATGAAGATCAGAAAATAAGATTTTTTTATTAAAATTAAATGCAAAGTCTAAGCCGGTTGGTTCAATCCCTGTTCCTAAAACAACTTCTCTTTGTACTAGGTCAAAAACATGTTTCCATTCTTTTTTTCTTTTTCCTTCTTCTTTAATTGGATATGTTAATAATAGTTGGGCTTTTTTAACTCTTTCTTTCATCCATTTAAGTTCATCTATCATTTTTATTCCACCAAGATACCAACTTTTCCAGGCATTGCAGATTTCGCTTTATTTTCTTTCGAATCTTCTCCTTTAATTATATTAATTTTACAATTAAATTCCTTTTCCAAGAAATCTTTTGCTTCAACCATAACATCATACTCTTCAATTTGTGAAGTTACTAAAGCAGGTAGCTTAGAAACGTCTTTAACTAAACCTAACACAATTTTACTGATTTCTTTACCTTTCATTTTCATTCTTTCAACTTCTAAAACTTTTTTCATAATTTCGCCAATGTTTCTAGTAACTTTTATTTCATGAGAAACTAAGTTGAACAATTCATAAAGCCATTCTTCAGCAACGAATAAAGTATATTTGTTTGCTTTATCAAGTTTAGCTAATTTCAAAACGTTTCTCATTCCATCAATTGCTATTCTAACTAATTCTTCACCAGCATTAGCTTTCAAACTGATTTTCTTCTCATCAATTTCTGGCCATTCTGAAGAAGATACTAATTCTTTTGTATCATTAAGTTCTTCGCTCAAATGAGGAGTGATTGGATTCATTAATTTTAACCAAACATTAATTGTTTCTTCGATAACTTTTTTATTTTCTCCGCCTCTTCTAATGTACCATTTCAAATCATCATAAATTGTAAAGTAAACTGTTGAAGCAAGTTCTCTCAAATTATAATCTTCCATTTCCCGATTTATTTTCTTTAAGTGTTCGTTCATTCTAGAAACTAGCCAATCATCAACTGACTTTTTCTTTCCGTCAATTTTTTTAAGTTCTAATATTAGATTAGCAACTCTTTCTAAAGAGTTTTTATAATTCATGACAATTTCTTCTGTCCAGACAACATCTAAGTGTGGAGAGCCGATATGAGCATAGTATAAACGCATGGCATCAACACCATACTTTTCAACTGCTTCTGGAATTGGTACGGCGCCACCTTTACTTTTAGAGATTTTACTGCCTTTGCCAGTAACCCACCAATTGACAAAGATTCCTCGTGGCCATTTATCTTCAGGAAGAATAGCAACGTGGTTCATTAAGAAAACTGGGAAATGAACTGTTTTATGTTCTTTACCACCAAGATTAATATCTAGTGGATAAAAGTAGTCAAACTCATCTTTGATTGGTTTCCATTTAGGTTTTCCTTCTCCAACATTTAAGAAAACATAATCAAAAAATTCTTCAGTTAAGTCTTTAACTTTAATAGTTTT
>JABJOX010000033.1 GCA_018664115.1 Candidatus Woesearchaeota archaeon | reverse complement strand
AATTTCTTTTCAGTTAGTCCTTTACTAACAACTAAATTTGTTACTTCTGGTTGACCTTTAGTAATTGTTCCAGTTTTATCAAAGACAACATATTTTAATTTGTGAGCAGTTTCTAAAGCGTCTCCACCTTTGATCAAGATACCTTGTTTAGCACCTTTACCTGTTCCAACCATAATTGCGGTTGGTGTGGCTAATCCTAACGCACAAGGACAAGCAATTACTAATACTGCTACAGCAGCAATGATTGCAAAACCAACTTCTGCTTTAATGATAGAAAACCAAACTGTAAACGTTAAGAGAGCAATAAAAATAACTATTGGTACAAAGTAAGCAGAAACTGCATCGGCAAATCTTTGAATTGGCGCTTTTTTAGTTTGTGCTTCTTCAATCAATTTAATAATTCTGGATAAAGTTGTCTCACTACCAACTTTTGTAGCTTTAAATCTAAAACTGCCAACTTTATTAATAGTAGAACCAATAACTGGATCACCTTTCTTTTTTTCTACAGGAATACTTTCTCCTGTAACTAGAGATTCGTCAAGTGTAGAATGACCTTCTGTAATAACTCCATCAACGGGAACTTTTTCTCCTGGTTTAACAATAACGATATCTCCTTCTTGCACTTCATCAATAGGGATTTTCATCTCTTTTCTGTTTCTAATTACGGTAGCAGTTTTTGCTCCAATTTTCATTAACTTAGAAATGGCTTCAGAAGTTCTTCCTTTAGCTTTTGCTTCCAAATATTTTCCAAAGATTACTAATGTAATTAATACAGCAGATGCTTCAAAGTATTGGTGTCCTGTTCCAGAAAGAACAACAAAAACTGAATAAAAGTAAGCAGCACTTGTTCCTAAAGCAACTAAGGAATCCATATTTGCAGATTTGTTTTTTAAAGCCATCCAGGAACCTTGATAAAATTGCCAGCCAATATAAAATTGAATAGGTGTAGCTAAAATCCACATCACATAATCTTGAAATGCAAACAACGGAGTTTTCATAAAGAACATTCCTAATATAAAAGCAGGAATAGCAAAGATTGCGGAGAGAATAACTTTATTTCTTAATTTTTTCAAATCATCTTTAGTTTTTCGTTGTTCATTTTTGAAATCTTTCCCTTCAGAAACATAACCAGAATATCCTTTATTTTTGATAGTCTTAATTAATTTTTGTTCATCAGTAAGGTTAGGATTAAATTCAATCGTAGCTTTTTCTGTAGAAAAGTTTACGTTAGCTGATTTTACACCTGCTTCTTTATTTAATGCTTTATCAATTATCTTTGCACAACTAGCGCAAGTCATCCCCGAAATTTTTATATTAGTTTTTTTCATTTTTATTTAGTTACCTCTAATTCTTTAAATACATCTTTCACTGCTATATTTTTATCTTTTACAATTTTTAATCCAGACTTTTTAATATTCTCGATAGTTTTCCGATTAATATTAAACCCAAATAAGAATTTTGTTATAGGGTTATGTAAATGTTCTAAAAAAGCAATAAATTTATTTCTACTTAACATATGTTCTAAAAATAAAATTTTGCCTTTTTTCTTTAATACTCTTTTCATTTCTTTTAATATTTTAACTTGATCAGAGACTGAACATAAAACAAAAGTGCAAACAATATAATCAAAACTATTATCTTCAAATGGTAATTTTTCTGAATTTGCTAATTTAAATTTTACTGGGAAATCATGTTTTTTTGCTTTTTCTTTTGCCCTGTTAAGCATTCCTTTACTAATATCTATTACAGTTAAATCAATTTTATGGTAATTATAATATGATAAGTTTTTACCAGTTCCAACTCCAATTTCTAAAACTTTTCCTTTTGAATTTTTTAATAGTTTTTTCCTCCATTTACTAAACAATAATTTTTCTATTGGCCATTCAACAAGATCATAAAATAGGGAAAAGCGATTATATTTCTTTTTTATTTGATTTTGGCTTAAAGTCATCTTTTCTTACATTCTCCGACAATTTTACAACAATATTTTTTCATATGGCCATCAATCATTTCTAATAATGGTTTAATAGTTTCTTGATTTACACTATAATATCTGTGTTTTCCTTCTTGTTCAACAAAAACCATGCCACAAGTTTCTAGGCGTTTCAAATTATGTGAAACCATGGTTTGTTCAAAGCCAGTTTCTTGACATATTTCACTCACACACTTTTTACCTTTTCGTAAAATGTTTATTATTTCGAGTCTGTTTTTATTAGCCAAAGAGCCGAAAAATAACCTGTAAGCTTTTTCGTGGTCATGTGATTTATTAGTCATATGATGCTTTCATCATATCAACTATATAAACTTTTCGGAAAAAATAAAGAAAAATTAATTTAATTCACATCCAGACAAACTTGCCAATTTATTTAATTGTTGCTCTCCAGGATAGTTCTTGCCATTAATTTTCCAAGTTGGATAACCTTCAACTCCAGCTAGAGAACATTCGTTTTTATTTTTGTCACAATCAACATAATCTACAAACTGAAAAGAGTTTCCAAATGCTGCTTTTTGATTTTTACAATGAGAACACCATTCTGTGCCATACATTTTTACTCCTTTTTCTGTAAGACATTGAGCGAATGTATCATATTGTCCAGGGCCAGTATTATTGCTTGAACAGCCAACTACCAATAAAAAGGTAGCTAACATTAAGATTGAAATTATTTTTTTAATCATTTTTCTATCCCTCAGTATTATTCAACACACCCTTCACAACAATATAATTCTATCTTTTCTTTATGGCGAATTGTAATTGGATTTAATCCTAAATCCATTCCACACATCTTACAATAAACCTCTTTTCCAAATTCAGCGCTTTCAAAATCACATTCACAATTCATTTTTCTATCCTCCACAACCGCAGCCGCCACCACTAGAACCACAACTTCCTCCTGCAGGAACAGCAACTTCATTTAAAGCTTGATTAGCTGAGTTACCATCAACTTCATCTTTGACAATAAACACGCCAGGAATCATTCCCATCCAACAACTCCAGGAAATAGTACCAGTTTCTGTAGGAGTAAATTCAATAATTTGTTGACCTTGTTTAATGTCAAACTTTAATCCTAACTTAGGTACTTGAATTGCATTGTTACAGCCATTAAGTTCTTTTGCATCAATGATCCACTTTACAGGTATGCCTTTCTTGAGAACAAATTTGTCAGGACTCCAACCGTAACGGTTAACTTCCATTTTAATTTCTTGGTAGCCATCTTTGATAACTGGAATTCCGTTTGTACCTGCAACATTATTGCCATCTGTATCAGCAAAAGAATCGAAACCAGCAGTTAACGAATTATAATCATAACCTGTACCTGTTAAAGACAAACCACGATTAATCATTACTAAACCAAGAATGATTACAATTGCTCCAGAAGCTTTCAAAATTTTATGGGTAGCTTTTTTACTGATGACACTTGTTAAGTAACCAAAACCTAACATTACTGGTAAAGTTCCTAAAGCAAAGATGAACAATAATTTAGCACCTTCAATCATACTTCCGGTACCCGCAGCCATAATATATATTGCTTGCAATGGTCCACAGGCAATCATTAATCCATTTAATAGGCCGATGACTAAAGGATTATTAGAATGTTCCTTTTTTTCTTTTCTAACAAATCTATTTAGGAATTTAGGCATAGTTATTCTAAACTTTCTTAGAGCAGGAAAAATGTTTAACATTTTTAATCCAAAGATTACCAAGAATGACCCAGCAAGAATTCCTGCCCAACCTCTAATTGCGGGAGTAAAAGCAATAATACTTCCTAACAAGCCAAATAATGCTCCAATTACAGTATAAGAAATTAATTTTCCAATTCCATAAGATAAATGTAATTGACTAGGTTTTTTTCCTTCTTTAATGCCTTTAGCAGTATAAGAAATTACAAAACCACCACACATCCCTACACAATGAAATCCTGTAAGTAGGCCAACAACAAATAATAATCCATAACCCATATTTTGACTTATTGCGGGAAGTTCAATTCGTCCGTATAGTTGCCAAGCAAAATAGATGATGAGAATGAAACCAATCGCAGCAAAAGTCCAGTTTAACCAATTAGTTTTTTGTTTGTTATTATCAAAATTTTCACAAATATAACCTTTTTCTTCGATAACTTTTTTTATTTGTTGATAATTTGTTTTTTGATCATCAAATTCTATTTCTGCTGTTTCTGTAGCATAATCAATATCAATACTTTTTACGCCTTCTAACTTTAAAACTTGTTTAGCAATAATTTTTTCACAACTAGGACAAGTCATCCCTGTTGTTTTCATTTTCTTTTTAATTATCATAATTCCAAATCACCTCTGATTGATTTTTCTAATTTTAAATTTTTATAACTACTGAACGTAATACCTAAAATTGTTATTTGTGAGAATACACATAAAATACAAATTGCTTTAATTATAAAAAATTCAGCATAAGTTAAGTATAAAGATGTAATTAAAGCCATTATTGAAAAAAATAATAATGTTTTTGCGGAAATTATTTTATTGATAATTTTCTTTTTTCTTATTTTGGTTAGCAAATTATCTTTTGCTAAACTTAAACTAATAAATCCTAAAAATGAATACCCTATGATTCCTAGTAACGCAACGGGAATACTAAATATTTCCGCATATTTACTTCTATTAACTAAACTACATTGAAAAGTTTCACTAAAATCGCAAGGACTATTTAATGTTGAATAATGAATGTAAGTTAAATATCCTGAAAGAATGATTCCCAGAATAGAAAGAAAAAAAATAAAGTTCAGTAATCTTTGTTGTTTCTTTCTCATTCTACTTGGTAACCTTCCTTCACAATTACTTTTTTGATTTCTTCTGCAGTAATTTTATTTTCATCGAAATCAATTGTTGCGGTTCCTTTCTCGTTATCAACATTACTTTTCACTCCTAAATCATCTAACGCATCTTCGATTAACATTTTACAACTTTTACAGCTCATTCCTTTAATTTTCAAATTCATTTTCATTTGTTTACCTCTAATTATTATATTTTTAAGATAGTAATTAAGAGCACTACGCATGGTGGTAGTACTCTCATTGACTATCTCCTAACTACTTAGTTCTGCTTCAATTACTTGTTCAAATACAGAGTAGGGTTGTGCTCCTGAAACAAGTTTTCCGTTAATGAAAAAAGCTGGTGTTCCTGAAACTCCTAATTGTTGTCCAGCAGCAAAATCATCTTTTACTTCTTGGGCCATCGCACCTGAATCTAGCATCTTATCAAATTTTCCACCATCTAATCCAATCTCTCGAGCATATTGTTTGAATGCACTTACTCCGCCAGATACACCTTTCTCGAACAGTAAATCATGCATTTCAAAATACTTCTCATCTCCGCCTAACTCTCCTGCCACTTCAGCAGCTTCAGCAGCTTTCTGAGCGTTTTGATGGAAACTTAACGGGAAATCTCGGTAAATGAATTTTACTTTTCCAGTATCAATATAGTTCTTTTCAATTAGCTGTAAAGACTGTTCGTAAAACTTAGTACAAAACGGACATTCGTAATCACTGAACTCAACTATAGTCACTGGTGCATCTTTATCTCCTTTAACAGAGTCATCATCAATGTAGGTGTCCATATCAACTGCAGCAGCACCATTGTTACTTGGTTTAGCAGATGGTGTCGGTGCTTCAGCTACAACATTATTTCCTTCAACTGCAACTCCGGAAAGTGCAGAAATTTTTACAGCAATGAAAACTAACAATAAAACTTGAATTATAACTGCAACTGCTAAAAACTTTTGAAAACTGTTTAGTTTTGTTCCGCAGCAATTATCTTT
>JABJOX010000068.1 GCA_018664115.1 Candidatus Woesearchaeota archaeon | reverse complement strand
TAGAAAAAGACTATCTTGACGCCCCTTCCTATAAATTCTTTTACGAAGTAAAAGGCAAAATGTCCGAAGGACTAAGCCCCTCTCTCTTTCCCGTTCTAAGTAATCCAAAAATTGAATATAACATCGCGATTAACCGAAGTTTCAAATGGGTGGCAACTGGGATGAGGCACCCCACAGCCCGTGCAGGTTAGGGTAGAATTAATTAACGAAGTGTAAAATTCTGGATTGAAATTTGGGTGGAGTGGAGTTTGACTACGAGTGAAACGGAGTGGGCAAACGGAACGTAACTGGTTAATCGCTGTTATGTACCCTGACCTACGAACGAAGTGGAGTGGGGAAGGTGCGTAGCGTTAGCGGAGCAAGTTTTTGAGCTTCTGTGCAAGAAAGTGATGCCGTTAAATTACTAATAGATAAATAGAAATTCGGGAGTATGAATATTATCTTTTCTTTCTTCTTTTGATCAACACATATATCAATAAAGATAGAATTAAGAGAACTATAGCAATACTTATTACTAACCACATTAATTGTTTTTCTTGTTTAGCTTCTTTAATTTTAGTATAGTCTGTTTGACTATAGAGATAACCACCACCCACCTCTGAATCAATAAATGCTTGTAAAGTTTTATTATATCCCTCAACCAAAAGGCTTTCACCGAGCCAACTTGGTTGATTTAAAGAAATTACTGAAGGAATCCTATCAGAGTCAGAAGGGATTGATTTTCCATCTAGAACTTTTTTGAAATAAGCTACTTGTTCATCAAAACTAAATTCAAAATATCCCCCATGTTGCCTAAAATCATAATTTAATATTTCATCATCTTCATGAAATACTAATTTTAAATCACTATGGGTTGGATGAGTTATAACAGGTAGCTTATTTAAACTGAGTTGAAAATCTTGGTTGGGATTATCTAAAAGCGTAATTAGATAAAAACTAACTCCCATCCCATCCATTTCAAAAGTATATTCATTATTTTGATCTTTTGATAATTCTACTTCAGTAAATTCTGTTCCTGTTTTTCTAGTAAAAAATTTTAATTCTTTAATTGGATAATTAGTGTCATCCAATTTGAATGTCCAGGAAGTTAATTCTTTAGTGCCAACATGATTGACTTCCCCTCTAGAAGCAATTAAAATTTCATTATCAAGATTGTAAATGTCATATACATTTTGTAGATGTAGTGGAAAATAATCATGTTTGTAATAATAAGGTGGGGGTGGTGCAGCTAATGCAGAATTAAAGCAAGCTATAACGAATATACTAAACAACAATAGACAACAAATTAATCGGAATTTCCTCATGTTTAGTTGTCTTTATTTTATTGTTTATATTAGTTTCGTTTAGTTCAATTTCATTTGAAATTATGATTGATTTAAAAGATAATTAAAGTTTTAAATACTCCCGAATTTCTCATCAGATTAATTTTAATGAAGAGGGCATCACTTTAAAGAGACATTGTATCTGCAAGATTGTTCTCATCTAAGAAGCTCAAAAATTGTACATAACATTGGAATTATCAGAAGTTTTTTGGTGAGGCAACCCACACCAAAAAATTTGGGAAACATTCGGGAAATCGCTTGGCGATTTAGGCGACAGCCGACCGAATTTTCCTGATAATTCCTGTTAGTTTCGTTTTCCGCTACGAAGTCCGGAAAACCTGCGTCCGCAGAGTTGTGTTTAAGTTCCTATCTATCCGAGGCGTAGCCGAGACATACTGTCCGAAGGACTTTGGGGGTCTGTGTTCAATAGAAAAAGCGAAGCGTTACATCAAGAACTAGAATAAAAAGGGAGTTCCGTTCAAAGCTAAGATTCTTAACAAATATTGCAAAAAACAACGAAATGTTTAAATAGTATTATGAATATATATTCATTACTCAGAAGAGTGGAGGAAAATAAAATGCCAAACCAAGATGGAACAGGACCTGAAGGGAAAGGATCTCTTACAGGAAGAAAACGTGGAAAGTGTGAAGGAGCTGTACCCTGCCCTAGAGGAATGGGTAGAGGCAGAGGACAAGGTCGTGGAAGGGGAAGAAGAGTTAACCAAGAGTAAGCTTTATATTATTAATTAGTTTACTTAAAATGGTGCCACGTCCAAGACTAAGAAGGAGAGTACGCTTCAACCCAGAAGTAACTTACTTTAAACCGGCAGGAGTGCCGTTAAAGCAGTTAGAAGAAGTTACTTTATCTTATGATGAACTAGAATCACTTAGGTTGAAGAATACTCTTAACTTAGATCAAAAAGAAGCTGCTGAAAAGATGCAAATATCTCAGCCAACTTTTCACAGGATACTTTTATCAGCAAGGGAAAAAGTAACAGAAGCTTTAGTAAAAGGGAAAGCGATTAAAATTGAAAAAAGAGGATAGTAAATTGAAAAAATTATTATTAATAGTAATATTGTTTTCTTTAATTATTCCCAGTGTTGTTTCTGAAGAGTCAGACGTAGATTTATACCTATTTTATGGACAAGGATGTCCTCATTGTTCTCAAGAAAAAGTTTTCTTAGATGAAATTAAAGAAGAATATCCACAATTAAATATAATTGAAAAGGAGATTTACTTTAATGATAAAAATAGAGAACTTTTTATTCAAATGTCAAATTCTTATGGAGAAGAAATCCAAGGAGTTCCAACAATTTTTCTAAATGGAAAAGTTTTTGTTGGTTTTAATAATGACATTAAGAATTCTCTTCAAGAAGAAATTGAGCGTTGTATTAATGAATTATGTAAATCCCCATTAGATTACCAAAACTCGTCTGAAACTTTAGCACTTAGAGGAGAAAGTTCGCCATTAGAAGATCCAGAAAAAATCCAATTAAAGAATACAATCACTATTCCTGCCGTTTTATCGGCTGCTGCTGTGGATGCAATCAACCCCTGTGCTTTTGCTGTATTAATTATTTTATTGACAACAATTTTAGCTACAAAAAGCAGACATCGGGCTTTATCAGCAGGAATTGCTTTTACAATTTCAATTTACATCTCTTATTTACTAATGGGTATTGGTTTATATTCTGCAATTAACGCTACGGGAATAACTCACTGGTTTTACTCCATTGTGGCTGTACTAGCTATTTTAATTGGATTATTTAATCTAAAAGATTATTTATGGTATGGAAAATGGTTTATTATGGAAGTTCCAATGAAATGGCGTCCAAAGTTAAAGTCATTAATTAAAGGAGTTACTTCTGTTCCTGGAGCTTTCCTAATAGGTTTTGTAGTAAGCTTGTTCTTGTTACCCTGCACTTCTGGTCCCTACATTGTAATTTTAGGATTGCTAGCAAAAACTGCAACCAAAAACTTTGCGTTAGGTTTATTGTTGTTGTATAACTTAGTGTTTATTTTGCCAATGTTAATTATTACATTAGCAATTTATTTTGGATTTACAACAACAGAAAAAGTAGAGGAATGGAGAAAAGGAAAACTTAAAGTTCTGCATTTAATTGCTGGAATTATTTTATTATTATTGGGAATTGGAATGATTATTGCAATGTGGTTAGGAATGGTTTAATCACTTTTTGAGGCATTTTTTACAAGTTCCATGGACATCAATCTGAAAATGACAGATACTTTCTTTAATTTTTAGAAAGTCAAGTGATTTAACATCAAAATGTTTTATTTCACCACATTTCTGACAGACAAAATGACAATGGTTATTTTCTTCTTTGGAATATACAGTCTTTCTATTGCATAAATAAGAATGGAGTTTTTCTTTTTTCTTTAGATTTCTTAAAAATCTGTAAACTGTGGCAATCCCAATTTTCTTATCTTTCTGATTTACTCTTTTGAATAATTCCTCTGCTGTGAAAAATGAATCTAACTTTTTAACTTCTTCTTCAATTAATTCTTTCTGTTTAGTTTTTCTCATTTGCTTATTGATAATGCTAATCAATAACATATTTAAATAAGTTTTGCTTTCACTTTAAGTATGTCAGCAACCACATATGCAATTTTAAGTGTAATTATTGTTTCATTAATAGCAATTGTAGCTGCAATTCCTCTGCTAATTAAAGAGAAAATTTCTCAAAAAACATTATTGATTTTGCTTAGTCTATCTGTGGGAACTCTTTTTGGCAGTGTTTTTATTCATTTTTTACCAGAAGCGGTTTCTCATGGATATACTTTAGGATTAGCTTTTTATTTTTTGTTAGGAATTCTCGTTTTTTTTGTTTTGGAAAAATTAATCCACTGGAGACATAGTTGTAAAAGAAATCAGGAGGATTTAGGGCATAGTCACGCCTATCACTTAGCTCCCATAAATTTGATTGGTGATGCCATCCATAATTTGTTAGATGGAATGGTTATTGCTGGAGCCTATGTAATTAGCTTACCATTGGGAATTGCTGCTACTGTTTCAGTTATATTTCATGAAGTGCCACAGGAAATTGCTGATTTTGGCATTTTGTTATATTCAGGTATGTCTAAGATAAAAGCACTGTTTTATAATTTTCTTTCAGCAGCGACTGCGATTTTAGGAGCAGTTATTGGATTAATTTTGGCAGGAAAAACAGCAGGTTTTACCCATTTTATTATTCCATTTGCAGCAGGAAATTTTATTTATATTGCTGGTTCAAATTTAGTGCCAGAACTACATAAGCATTGTAAATTGAAAGATACAATTTTGCATGTTATTGCTATACTTTGTGGAATTGCAATAATGGTTGCAGTTACATTATTTGGACCTGGACATACACATTGAGGTGAAAAGAAAATGAGAAAATATTTGTTAATGTTGTTGATTTTAGGATTGTTAGTTTTTGCGACAGGTTGTGATACTGAATTAGGACATTCACATGAGGACCATGACCATGATGGAGATGGTGTCCCAGATCATACAGCAGAAGAACATCATGAAGAAGAGCATAATGACTTTGAAAAGGAACTCCCCCATGAATAATTAAATTTCTTTACATAGTAAAGTGTAACTGTCCGAAGGACTACAGACCCCCATTTTTTTCTTTTTAGAACTTAAACACAATTGAAACTAAC